>NZ_LQPV01000012.1:0-38278 GCF_002101935.1 Mycobacterium sp. IEC1808
CGGCCGCCGCGACCGGGGGCCGGGTGGGCCGGCCGTTGAGGGTGGGGCGCTTGCGCTCGTCGGGCAGGTCGATCTCGCCCAGCCCCATCTTGTTCTGCAGGCGCCGGGCCCAGCGCGGGGCCCACCAGCAGTCGTCGCCGAGCAGCTTCATCACCGACGGCACCAGGAACATGCGGACCACGGTGGCGTCCAGCAACAGCGCCGCCATCAGCCCGAACGCCAGGTACTTCATCAGCACCAGATCGGAGAACACGAACGACGCGGCGACCACGGCGAGGACCAGCGCGGCGGCCGTGATCAGACGTCCTGTGGTCGCGGTGCCGATCCGGATCGCCTCGGCGGTGGACATGCCGCGCTCGCGGGCCTCGACCATTCGGGACACCAGGAACACCTCGTAGTCGGTGGCCAGGCCGAAACCGACCGCGACGACCAGCGCGATCAGCACCACCATCAGCGGCGTCGGAGTGAAGTTCAGCCACGTCGAGAAGTGCCCGTCGACGAAGATCCAGGTCAGGATGCCCAGCGTGGACCCGAGCGTCAGCGCGCTCATCACCACCGCCTTGATCGGCAACACCACCGATCCGAACGCGAGGAACATCAGCAAGGTGGTGGCGCTGAGCAACAGCGCCAGCATCAACGGGGCCTTGTCGAACAGGCTGTGGATGCTGTCCTGCTCGAGCGCGGGCGTGCCGCCAACCAGGAGGGTGAGGCCCTTCGGCGGGTTAATGGACCGCAGTTCGTCGATCTTCTTGGCGGCGTCATTGCGGTTGGACAACCCGTTCTGAATGACGCGCACCGAGTCGTTCTTGGGCTGCGTCGTGCCGTTCGGGCCGTTGACGCAGGGGTTGCCCGCGATGGCCGGGCACGGCCGCTCCTCCCACGATTTGTCGGTGAACCCGGTGATCGGCGCGATCCTGTTGCGGATGTCGGCCACCTGTTGGTCGGTGACCTTGCTGCCGTTGTTGCTCTTGATCACGACGGTCAGTTGCTCGGTGCGGTAGCCCGGGAACAGCTTGTCGAAGTGCTCCTGCGCCTGCCGCACGGGGTTGTTGGGCGGCAGGTACTTCTCGCTCATGCCGCCGAACGACAGGTTGCCGAGCGGGATGACGAGCAGGATCATGCCGACGGCGATGGGAACGGCGAACGCCAGCGGCCGCTTCATCACGAAGTTGACCAGCTTGCCCCAGAAGCCGGCCTCGACCTCCTCGCGGGTCTTGGTCTTCTGCAGCCGGTCGGCGAGCCAGTTGAGGTAGGCGCGCGACACCTTCCAGTTCCGCAGGAAGGGCACCCGGAACGCGGTCCGCACACCCAGCGCGTCGACGTGGCGGCCGAGGATGCCCAGGCAGGCCGGCAGCAACGTGATCGAGAGCAGCGCCGCCAGTCCGACCGCGGCGAAGATCGCATAGACCAGCGAATGCACGAAGCCCTGCGGCAACACGAGCAGGCTGGCGCTCGAGGCGATGATGAGCACCGCCGAGAAGGTGACGGTGCGGCCGGCCGTCATGACGGTGCGTCGCACCGCGGCCTCGGTGTCGTAGCCCTCGGCGATCTCCTCCCGGAACCGGCTCACCACGAAAAGCCCGTAGTCGATGGCGATACCGAGGCCGATCAGCGAGACCACCGGCTGGGCGAAGTAGTGCACCGGCCCGAACATGGCGACGAACCGCAGGATGCCCGTTGCGCCCGCGATGCTCAGGCCGCCCACGATGACCGGCAGGCCGGCGGCGATCGCGCCGCCGAACACCAGGAACAGCACCACTGTCACCAGCGGCAGGGCGAGGACCTCCATCCGTCGCTGGTCGGTGGCGATGGTGCCGGTCAGGGCGTTCGCGATGGGCTCCAGGCCAGCGAGTTGGACGGTGCCGCCGTCGAGCTTCTGCAGGTCCGGCGCGATGGTCTTGTAGTTGTTGAGGATGGAGTCGTCGTCGTCGCCCTTGAGCGGGATGGACACGAAGGTGTGCTTCTTGTCCTCGGTCGCCATCCCCTTGATCAGCGGGGGCGCGTCGGCGGGATTGGCGACGGCCAGCCAGCCCGCCCAGCCGACGACCTGGTTGGGGTGGTCGTTCTTGAACTTGTTCAGCTCGTCGACGATCTTCTGGTGCCACGCCGGGTCCTCGACGGTCTTGCCGTCGGGGGCGGTGAAGGTGGCGACGATGTGGCTGGTGCGGTCGCGGCCATAGGTCTGGTCACCCAGGACGGAGGCCTTGACGGACTGGCTGCCGTCGTCGTAAAAGCCGCTCTGCGTAACGTGTTTGCCCAGGCTCATCCCGAAAATGCCGCCGCCGAGGCAAAGAGCCACCATGACCCCGATGACGATGTACCGATAGCGGTACACAGTTCGTCCCCACCAGGCGAACACCTAAGCTCCTTACTGGATCAGTAGTGACCCGCGGATTGAGTTCCCAGTCTCACACACGCGTGGTCAAAAGGGCGGACAGCGGCCGGAACGGCTGCAGCCATGCTCCATGGTCAGGCAGCGAATCCAGACCGATCCGCGGCAACGGCTCCCGGAACACACCGGCGATGTCTTCCAGGTCGACGAAGTCCAAGGTATCCGACGCTAGCGCCCAACTCGCGTGTTCGCGAAATCCGATCACTTGGACGGGAACCCCGGTGCGCGCGATTTCTTCCAGCGGCTGACGGAAGGCCTGGCCGTCGGCGGAGGCCACTACCAGCGCCGCAAGCCCCTCGGAATGCCGCCGTGCGATGTGCGCCAGCATGTCGTGGTCGACGTCGCTGTCCTCGTCGATCTTCGGCTTGGCGAAGACCGCGAACCCCACGTTGCGCAACGCGTCGACCCAGGGCCGGACGACGTCGGCGCTGCCGGGGGCGATGTTGGTGAACACCGTGGCCTCGGGTTCGATGACGACGCCGGGGCGGCCCGAGCTGACCTCCGCGGTTCGCGCCAAGAGCCAGCGACCCAGGGCGTCGAATCGGGGGCGCTCCAGGGCCGTCGGGCGCCGCCCCAATATGGAGCCCAGGCCCATGTCGAGGTTGGGAGCGTCCCAGACCAGCAGCACCCGCCCGGCCGGCGGTTGGAAGCTGTTCAGGCCCTCGGCCGACAGAACCGCCGGTGCTTCGAGCGCTTCCGATGCCGTCGCCTCTTCTGTCAGGCTCATCTCCATCGCCTGCCTACTCATCGCCTAAGCCAGATGAATTCGTTCACCGCGCTGCCCGCTTTTTGGGCCTTGGACTCGTACTTGGTGGTGGGGCGCACGACCGAGATCGGCAGCCGGCTTCCCTCCTCGGCGCGACGAAGCCGGGGTTCGCCATCGCCGGCCTCGGCGATCTGCTCGGCGTAGCCGGGATGGTCCGTCGCGGCGTGCAGAACACCACCAGGGAGTAACCGGTCGGCGATCAGGCCAATCGTGCTCGGTTGCAGGAACCGGCGCTTGTGGTGCCGGGCCTTGGGCCAGGGATCGGGAAAGAAGACGCGGACGCCGGTCAGCGAACCCGGGGCGATCAGGCGGTCCAGCACGTCGATCGCGTTCCCGCGGATCAACCGGATGTTGCCGACCTGCTCGCGGTCGATCGCGGACAGCAGCTGCGCCAGGCCCCGGCGGTAGATCTCCACCGCGATCACGTCGACGCCGGGCTCGGCCTGGGCCATCGCGAGGGTGGATATGCCGCTGCCGCAGCCGATTTCGAGCACCACCGGCGCCCCGCGGCCGAACCAGGCGCGGGTGTCCAGCGGCTCGGGCGGCTGGGGAACCCCGGCGGGCGCGGACCCGACCGAGATGCCCAGTTGCGGCCACAGCCGCTCCCAGGTGCGGCGCTGGGCCTCCGAAAGCGCGGAACGGCGCGACCGGAAACTGGTGGCGGGGAGGCGGCGATGTTCGGGAACAGGCGGTTCTCCAGTCACATCTTTAGTTTCCGGGCCAGCCTCCACTGCCGCCGGCGCGTCGGGACACGTCCCGACCCCGGGTTGCGCATGCATTTGTCCATGGTGGCCCATGAACCCCCGATGTAGCCGCCCGTGGTCCAGATTGATACCCAACAGTTGCCTTCTGCTGCTAGCGGTGGCTCGCATCTCGCTGACGCAGATGCCACCATTCGGTGAGACCCGGCTGGCCGTTCGGCAAACGGACGCCCATGGGATCGAACGGCTAGGACAGATGACGGGACACGGGCACAGACTTTTCGTCGACGAGCTGGCGCGCTTTGCCGCCGGCCGTGCCGACCCGCGCGTGACTGCGATCACGGAACGGGCCGGCGCCCCGCTGCGCGTGGCCGTGGGCGGTCGACGCGGCGTCGGTTGCCGCACCGTGGCGCGCGCCCTGGACCTCGCCGGAGCCGGGCGCGGGATCGCCGCGACCGCGGGGACGTCGGCGGGGGCCGACGTGGTGGTATACGTCACGGCCGAAGTGATCAAGCCCGAGGACGCCGAGGCCGTCGCCGCCGCCGCGCGCCCCGTGTTGGCCGTGCTGAACAAGGCCGACCTCGCCGGCTCGCTGTCCGGGCGGGGCGGCGACGGGCCGATCGCGGCGGCGCGCCAACGCTGCGCCCGTCTCGCCGCGCTGCTCGGGCACCCGATCGAGCCGATGATCGGGCTGTTCGCCGTCGCCGCGCTCGACGGCCTGGACGACGAGTTGTGGGCGGCGCTGCGGGTCCTCGCCGCCGATCCCGCCGGCGCGGGCTGCCTCGACGGCTCGTTCGCCGGGTTCCTGGCGGCGGAAAATCCGGTGCCGACCGCCGTCCGGCTGCGCCTGCTCGACACCCTGGACCTGTTCGGCACGGCCCTGGGCATCGCCGCGGCCCGCCGGGGCAGGACGCCGGCACAGGCGCGGGCCCTGCTGCGCCGGCTGAGCGGCGTCGACGCCGTTTTGGACAAGGTCGCGGTGATCGGCGCGCAGGTGCGCTACCAGCGGGTGCTGCGGGCCGTCGCGGAATTGGAGGCCCTGGCCGTCGCCGCCGGCCGGGACGGCGAGGCGATCAGCAACTTTTTGGCCAGCGACGACACGGTGGTCGCCCGGATGGCGGCCGCGGTTGACCTGGCCGAGGCTGCCGGGCACGACCCCGGCTCCGACGTTCCTGACGATCCCGCGGCCCAGCTACCCCGGGCGGTGCGCTGGCAGCGCTACAGCCTTGGCAGGCTGGGACCGGTGAGTGATCTGCAGCGCGCCTGCGGCGCGGACATCGCCCGGGGATCGCTGCGGCTGTGGTCGCAGGCCTGCGGGCCGCTGCCCGGGGAGCCACGGTGAGCGGCGACGACCTGGCCGCCGAGGTGGACGCGCTGGTGGCGGCGATCGGGCCCCGGCTGGATTCGCCCGGGATCAACCGCCGCGACGTGGTGTTGGTGACCGGGCCGTGGCTGGCCGGCGTCACCGCCGTGGTTTCGGCGCTGCGCGAACGGCTGCCGCAGCACAAGTTCGTCGAGTCGGCGGACCTGGGACCCGGCGACGCGCCGATCGCGCTGGTGTTCGTCGTCTCCGCGGCGGCGCAGTTGACCGGATCGGACTGCGCGCTGCTGGATGCCGCCGCCGAGCACACCGACGTGGTCGTTGGCGTGGTGTCCAAGACCGACGTGCACCTCAACTGGCGCCACGTCCTCGCCGCCAACCGCGACACCCTGGCCGCCCACGCGCCGCGCTACGCCCGGGTGCCCTGGGTCGGCGCGGCCGCCCTGCCCGACCTGGGCGACCCGAGCGTCGACGACCTGGTGCGGACCGTCGACGAGCAACTCGCCGATCCCGACATTCCGCGGCGAAACCGGTTGCGCGCCTGGGAATCCCGGCTGCAGACCGTCGCGCGGCGCATCGACCGCGACGCCGAGGGCGCCGGGCGGCGGGCGCGGGTCGACGCGTTGCGCGAGGAGCGCAGCGGGGCCCTGCGGCAGCGCCGGCAGGCGAAAACCGAGCGCACCATCACGCTGCGCGGCCAGATTCAGCAGGCTCGCGTCCAGCTGTCCTACTTCGCGCGCAACCGGTGCTCGTCGGTCCGCACGGAGCTGCAAGAGGACGCCGCCGGTATGTCGAGGCGGAAGATGGCCGGCTTCTGTGACTACGCGCGCGGCCGCGTCGACGAGGTGGTGGCCGAGGTGAGCGAGGGAATAAGCACCCACCTCGACGAGGTCGCGCAGGTGTTGGGGGTGCCGGTGGCCCTGCCCGGTGTCGAGAAGCTGCCGACGGTCGAGGTCCCGCCCGCGCCGCTGAAATCGCGGCGGCACGAAACCTGGCTGATGATGCTGCTGGGCGCCGGCTTCGGGCTGGGGGTGGCGCTGACGCTCAGCCGACTGGTCGGCGGGCTGGCCTCCCGGCTGAGCCCCGCGCTGGCCGCCGCGGGCGCGGTGGCATGCGTCGCCATCGGGGTGGCGGTCACGTTCGTGGTCGTCCACATCCGCGGCCTGCTGCGCGACCGGGCGCTGCTGGACCGCTGGGCGGGCGACGTCACGTCGTCGCTGCAGTCGACGGTGGAGGAGCTGGTGGCGACCCGGGTGCTGGTCGCCGAGTCGCTGCTGAGCACCGCGCTGGTGTCCCGCGACGAGGCGGAGAACGCGCAGGTGGCCGACCAGGTCAGCGCCATCGACAGCGAACTGCGCGAGCACGCGATCGCGGCGGCGCGGGCGGCCGCGGTGCGCGACCGGGAGATGCCGACCATCCAGGCTGCGCTGGACGCGGTGCGTGCAGAACTCGGACAACCGGGTATACCCCAACCCGAGAGCGACACCGATGAAACGGCTTCAAGGAGCGACAATGGCGACGACGGGTGACGTTTGGCCCTGTTTCTGAATCGTTGTTGTGAGAAGGCTTATACCCGCCCGAGACCTCCTCGACAAGTGGCTCACGATAACCTGTAGTTAACGCCACCATGTAAACAGTTGTGTGGGCGAGGGCATAGCAAGGCAACTCAAATACGAGCCGAGTAAGCAGGCAGAAGAATCCAGGAGACTTCGATGACTTCAGCGACCATCCCCGGTTTGGACACCGCGCCCACCAAGCACCAAGGGCTGCTGTCCTGGGTGGAGGAGGTCGCCGAGCTCACCCAGCCCGACCGGGTGGTCTTCGCTGACGGTTCTGACGAGGAGTGGCAGCGGCTCACCGACCAGCTCGTCGAGGCCGGCACCTTCAAGCGGCTTAACCCCAAGGAGTACCCCAACTCCTTCCTGGCGCTGTCCGACCCGTCCGACGTGGCGCGCGTCGAGTCCCGGACCTTCATCTGCTCCGAGCGGCAGATCGACGCCGGCCCGACCAACAACTGGATGGACCCCGCGGAGATGCGGTCCACCCTCAAGGACTTGTACCGCGGCTGCATGCGCGGCCGCACCATGTATGTGGTGCCGTTCTGCATGGGCCCGCTCGGTGCCGACGACCCCAAGCTGGGCGTGGAGATCACCGACTCCGAATACGTCGTCGTCTCGATGAAGGTGATGACCCGGATGGGCAAGGCGGCCCTGGAGAAGATGGGCGACGACGGCTTTTTCGTCAAGGCGCTGCACTCGGTCGGGGCCCCGCTCGAGCCCGGTCAAAAGGACGTGCCGTGGCCGTGCAACGAGACCAAGTACATCACCCACTTCCCCGAGACCCGCGAGATCATGAGCTACGGCTCCGGCTACGGCGGCAACGCCCTGCTGGGCAAGAAGTGCTACTCGCTGCGCATTGCCTCGGCCATGGCCCACGACGAGGGCTGGCTCGCCGAGCACATGCTGATCCTCAAGCTGATCTCCCCGGAGAACAAGGCCTACTACTTCGCCGCGGCGTTCCCGTCGGCGTGCGGCAAGACCAACCTGGCCATGCTGCAGCCGACGATCCCGGGCTGGCGCGCCGAGACGCTCGGCGACGACATCGCCTGGATGCGGTTCGGCAAGGACGGCCGGCTGTACGCCGTCAACCCCGAGTTCGGCTTCTTCGGCGTCGCGCCGGGCACCAACTGGAAGTCCAACCCCAACGCGATGCGCACCATCGCCGCGGGCAACACCGTGTTCACCAACGTCGCGCTGACCGACGACGACGAGGTTTGGTGGGAAGGCCTAGAGGGCGACCCGCAGCACCTGATCGACTGGAAGGGCAACGACTGGTATTTCCGCGAGACGGAAACCACTGCGGCCCACCCGAATTCGCGTTACTGCACGCCGATGTCGCAGTGCCCCATCCTGGCGCCGGAGTGGGACGACCCGCAGGGCGTGCCGATCTCGGGCATCCTGTTCGGCGCGCGCCGCAAGACCACGGTGCCGCTGGTGACCGAGGCCCGCGACTGGCAGCACGGCGTTTTCATGGGCGCGACCATGGGCAGCGAGCAGACCGCCGCCGCCGAGGGCAAGGTCGGCACCGTGCGCCGCGACCCGATGGCCATGCTGCCGTTCCTGGGCTACCACGTCGGCGACTACTTCCAGCACTGGTTGGACCTGGGCAAGAACTCCGACGAGTCCAAGCTGCCGAAGGTGTTCTTCGTCAACTGGTTCCGCCGCGGTGAGAAGGGCGAGTTCCTGTGGCCGGGCTTCGGCGAGAACAGCCGCGTGCTGAAGTGGATCGTCGACCGCATCGAGCACCGGGCCGGCGGCCAGGACACCCCGATCGGCATCGTGCCGACCGCCGAGGACCTCGACCTCGAGGGGCTCGACGCGGACAGCGAAGAGGTCGCGCAGGCGCTGGCCGTCAACGCCGACGAGTGGCGCCAGGAACTGCCGCTGATCGAGGAGTGGTTCGAGTTCGTCGGCGACAAGCTGCCGACCGGCGTAAAGGACGAGTTCGAGGCGCTCAAGCAGCGGCTCGCCGAGGCCTAAACTTCCGCGAACTGGGGGCACCTCCCGCTTGCGGGGGAACGTAAAAGCCCCCGTTCCGCCGCCGGAATTGGGGGCTTTTACGTCTGCTGGGCACCCGTGAACTGCCGGCGCAGCGATTTCGGCAGATACACCGCGCCCGCTCCGGCGCCGGCCGCCAGGTCGCCCGGGTTGGACATGGCGCAGCGCTGCAATGACAGGCAGCCGCAGCCGATGCAGGAGTCGAGGTTGTCGCGCAGCGCGATCAGCCCGGCGATCTGGTCGTCGAGGCGGGCGCGCCAGGTCTTGGACAGCCGGGTCCAGTCGGCGCGGGTGGGGGTGCGGCCGTCGGGGAGGGTGGCCAGCGCGTCGGCGACCTCTTCCAGGCTCAGCCCGACGTTGCGGGCGGCCTTGATGAAGGCCAGGCGGCGCAGCATCTGCCGTTCGAAGCGGCGCTGATTGCCCGACGTCCGGGTCGCCGTGATGAGACCCTGGCTTTCGTAGAAACGGATCGCCGAGGCGGCGAAGCCGCTGCGGCGGGCGATCTCGCTGACGGTGAACAGATCACGCTTGTCCATTGCGGCCTTTCCGGATTGAGGACTTGACTTAAAGTTTACTTCAACTATCAGTATGGGCCGTATGACTCAATCGCAACACAGTCCCGTCGCCATCGTCACCGGCGCCTCTCGCGGATTCGGCAGGGCGCTGACCGCCGCCCTGCTCGACCGGGGGTGGACCGTCGTCGCTGATGCCCGCCGCGCCCACGAACTCAAAGCCACTGCAGCCGAACTGAATTCGGAGCGATTCATCGGATTGCCCGGCGACGTCACGGACTCGTCGCACCGTGACGCCCTGATCGCCGCCGCGCTGGACGCCGGTCCCGTTGGCCTGCTGGTGAACAACGCCAGCCGGCTGGGGCCCAGCCCGCAGCCCGTGCTCGCCGACTACCCGGAGAGCGACTTGCGGGAGGTGTACGAGACCAACGTGTTCGCCCCGCTGGCGCTGGCCCGGGCGGCGCTGCCGGCGCTCGCCGACAACGCGGGGGTGATCGTCAACCTGTCGTCCGACGCCGCCGTCGAGCCGTATGCCGGCTGGGGCGGATACGGCTCGTCGAAGGCCGCGCTTGATCAGCTGTCGGCCGTCCTGGCGGCCGAGGTGGCGGCGGTTCGCGTGTACGCCTTCGACCCGGGCGACATGCGGACCGAGATGCACCAGGCCGCCTTTCCCGGTGAGGACATCTCCGATCGCGCCGAACCGGAGGCCGTCGTGCCCGCGTTGCTGCGCCTGCTGGACACCCGGCCGCCGGGGGGTCGTTACCGGGCGGCGGAGCTGTTGGCCGGTGCGCTGTCATGATCCACTTCCAGCGTCCCCCGGGCTCCGACGCCAGCGAGCCGCCCGAAGCCCGCGGCCTGGCCCGCGATGCGGTCCGGCTGCTGGTCGCCCGTCCGGGGCGGGTCAGCCACGCCCGCTTCGCCGACCTCGGTGACCACCTGCGACCCGGCGACCTCCTGGTGGTGAACAACTCCGCCACGCTGCCCGCCGCGGTCGACGGCCGCCGCGCGGGGCGGGACATCACCGTGCACTTCTCGACGCCGCGCGCCGACAAGGAGTGGGTGGTGGAACTGCGGCCCGCGACCGACGCCGCCGGGCCCCTCACCGATGTGCGGCCCGGCGAACGTGTCGACCTGCCCGGCGGGGCGGCGCTCGTCATCGGCTCGTCGTATCCCGAACCCGGCGTCGAGGGCGCCCGGCTGTGGACCGCGCGGGTGATCCTCGAGGGCGACCTGGGGGCCTACCTCGCGCGGCACGGGCGGCCGATCCGGTATGCGTACGTGCCGCGAGAGTGGCCGCTGCGTTACTACCAGACCGTGTTCGCGCGGTCCGCCGGCAGCGCCGAAATGCCCAGCGCTGCAAGACCGTTCAGCACCGAACTGGTCACCGCTCTGGTCTCCGCCGGGATTGGGATCGCGCCGATCACCCTGCACGCCGGGGTGTCGTCGGCCGAGGCCGGCGAGCCGCCGACTCCCGAGCTGTTCGAGGTGCCGGCGCCCACCGCGCGGCTGGTGAACTCGGCGCGCGCGGCGGGCAACCGGGTGATCGCCGTCGGCACGACGGTGACCCGGGCGCTGGAGTCGGCCGCGGACCCGGCCGGCGTGGTTCGGCCGGCCGTCGGCTGGACCGACCTGGTGCTCGGCCCCCAGCGCCCGTGCCGGGTGGTCGACGGTCTGGTCACCGGGTGGCATGACGCCGGCGCCTCGCACCTGCTGCTGCTCGAGGCCGTCGCGGGCCCCGACCTTGTCGCCGCGGCCTACCGGGAGGCAGTCGCGCGCGGTTATCTGTGGCACGAATTCGGGGACAGCGCGCTCCTGCTGCCCGCATGACACGTGTCAAACCGGGCGTCGTACAGTCGGCGCATGCAGATTCGCCAGCATGTCGGCGCCGACAAGCCCGCCGTGATCCTCTACCCGTCCGGGACGGTCGTCACCTTCGATGAACTGGAAGCCCGCGCGAACCGATTGGCGCATCGGTTCCGCCAGGCCGGCCTGCGCGAGGGGGACACCGTCGCGATCCTGATGGAGAACAACCAGCACATCCACGCGGTGATGTGGGCGGCGCGCCGCAGCGGTTTGTATTACGTGCCGATCAACACCCACCTGACCGCGGCCGAGGGCGCCTACATCGTCGACAACAGCAACGCCAAGGCGATCATCGGTTCGGCGGCGCTGCGCGACACGCTCGTGCAGTTGGGCGACCATCTGCCGGCGCTGCCCGAGCTGCTGATGATCGCCGACGGAGAACTGCCGGGCTGGGAGCGCTACCCCGAATGCGTTGCGAACCAACCGGACACCCCGATCGACGACGAGATCGAGGGCGACCTATTGCAGTACTCGTCGGGCACGACCGGGCGGCCCAAGGGGATCAAACGCGAACTGCCGCATGTGCCGCCCGCCGAGGCGCCCGGCATGATGTCGGCGCTGGTCGAGTTCTGGATGACCCCCGACTCGATCTATCTGAGCCCGGCCCCGCTGTACCACACCGCGCCGTCGGTGTGGTCGATGAGCGCGCAGGCCGGCGGCATCACCACGGTCGTGCTGGAGAAGTTCGACGCCGAGGGCACGTTGGACGCCATCCAGCGCCACCGGGTCACCCATGGCCAGTTCGTGCCGGCCATGTTCACCCGTATGCTGAAACTTCCTGCGGCCGTTCGTGATTCGTACGACCTGTCCAGCCTGCAGCGGGTGATGCACGCCGCCGCTCCGTGCCCGGTCGAGATCAAAAAGCAGATGATCGACTGGTGGGGGCCGATCATCGACGAGTATTACGCCTCCTCCGAGGCGATCGGGTCGACGTTGATCAGCGCCGAGGAATGGCTGGCGCACCCGGGTTCGGTGGGCAGGCCCATGGCGTGCCAGATCCACATCCTCGGCGAGGACGGCACCGAGCTGCCGCCGGGCCAGCCCGGCGAGATCTACTTCGAGGGCGGGTTTTCCTTCCAGTACCTCAACGACCCGACTAAAACCGCCGCCTCGCGCGACGCGCACGGCTGGGCAACCGTCGGCGACATCGGCTACGTCGACGAGGAGGGCTACCTCTACCTCACGGATCGACGGCACCACATGATCATCTCCGGCGGGGTCAACATCTACCCGCAGGAGACGGAAAACCTGCTGGTGACCCATCCGAAGGTGTTGGACGCCGCGGTGTTTGGCGTTCCCGACGACGAGATGGGCCAGCGCGTCATGGCGGCGGTGCAGACCGTCGACCCGGCCGACGCCACCGATCAGTTCGCCGACGAGCTGTCCGCCTGGCTGCGGGACCGCCTGGCGCACTACAAATGTCCGCGCTCGATCGCCTTCGAGGCGCAGCTGCCGCGCACTGACACCGGAAAGCTCTATAAGAACGGGCTGATCGAGAAGTACTCGGTGTGACCCTGCGCGTCGTCGATCTGAACGGGCCGCCGAAGCCCGACGACGATGTGTTGCCCGGCGTCCGGGTCGCCGTGGGGCCGATCGCGGACGCCGCCGAATCATGGCTCGATCGCGCCACTTTCACGCTGACCGAAGAAGCGTGTGACGATCGCAGGGTCGTCGTCGTCGACTCGGTGCCCGACGCCCTGGCCGAGCTCACCGAGCGCTGTGAACGGTGGCCGCACGCCAGCGCGGTGTGCGACGACGTGCTGCGCGCCCTCGACCCCGCGGGCCCGACGCTGGCCGGGGTGGTGACCGAATCGCTGGCCTACTCCACGCTGCAGGCCGGCCCGGAGTTCGCGCGATGGCTGGCCGAACGCGGCCCGGCAAGCATGCCCGATATCGCCGAGCCGGTGCTGGCCCGGCGCGACGGCGACACCTTGCGGATCACGTTCAACCGCCCGCAACGCCACAACGCGTTTTCCACCGATGCGCGCGCCGCGCTGCTCGAGGCGCTGACCGTCGCGCTGCTCGATCCGTCGGTGACCGGGATCGTGTTGAGCGGCAACGGTCTATCGTTCGGCAGCGGCGGGGACCTCGCGGAATTCGGCACCTTCGCCGACCCGGCGAGCGCGCACCTGGCCCGCACCCGGCATAGCCCCGCGCTGGCGCTCGATGCGTTGACCGCGCGGCTGGGCCGGGCGTGCCGCGCCCGGGTGCACGGTCGGGTGATGGGCAGCGGACTGGAGATGGCGGCGTTCTGCGGATGGGTTGAGGCGCACGACGATTCGGTGTTCGGGCTACCCGAATTGAGCCTCGGGCTGATCCCGGGTGCCGGCGGAACCGTCAGCATCCCACGGCGGATCGGGCGCTGGCGCACCGCGTACCTGGTGCTGTCCGGCCGGACGATCGGCGCCGACACCGCCCGGGAGTGGGGGCTGGTGGACGCGACTTACGTTGGGGCCCAAGGCCTCACATAGCCGGCCTTAAAAGCGGGCTCAGAAGCCCGAATACGTGGTGGTGGTCGTGGACGGGAGGTTCGAGACGGCGACCGCGAAGACAAAGGCGTACAGGATGCCGATGATGACGTACGCGGCCACGCCCGCGATGGCGCCGATGATGGCCCACTTCTTCGCGCTGTCGGCGGCGGATTGCGCCTCGGCGTAGCGGCCCTGGGTCCACAGCCCGGAGACCTTGGTGGAGTACACGATCGAAACGATCCCGAACGGCAGGCAGCACAGCACCGTAACCAGGATCGCCCAGACGAGGTAGTTGTCCGGCTCGCGCTGGGCCGGCCAACCCGGTTGCGGGGCCGGGTATCCCGATTGCGGGGCCGGGTATCCCGATTGCGGTGCCGGGTATCCCGGGGGCGGTGGCTGGCCCTGCCAAGCCGGCGGCTGCTGGCCCTGCCACTCTGGGGAACCTTCGTAAGGCCCTGGGGGATAGCTCATGGCAGCTGCCTCTCTTTGCTGGCGCCGAAGTCAGGCAAATATACAGCAAACCCGGTCGTCAATCAGGGAGGTTCGCGTCAGATCCCGCCCCGGGCAACGAGCTGCGCCGCGATCACGTTGCGCTGAATCTCGTTGGTGCCCTCGCCGACGATCATCAGCGGGGCGTCGCGGAAGTAGCGTTCGACATCGTACTCGGTGGAGTAGCCGTAGCCGCCGTGGATGCGCAGGGCGTTCAGCGCGATCTCCATCGCCGTCTCGGAAGCGAACAGCTTGGCCATCCCCGCCTCCATGTCGGCGCGTTCGCCGCTGTCGTAGCGCTCGGCGGCGTAGCGGGTCAGCTGGCGCGCAGCCGTGAGCTTGGTCGCCATGTCCGCCAGGTAGTTACCGATCGACTGATGCTTCCAGATCGGGCGCCCGAAACTCTCCCGCTGCTGCGCGTAGGCCAGCGCGTCCTCGAGTGCCGCCGTCGCCACGCCCAGGGCGCGGGCGGCCACCTGGATGCGGCCCGTCTCGAGCCCCTTCATCATTTGCGTGAATCCCTCGCCGACCCGGCCGCCCAGCACCGCAGACGCCGGTGCGCGGAAGTCGGCGAACGACAATTCGCACGACTCGACGCCCTTGTAGCCCAGCTTGGGCAGGTCCCGTGAGACCGTCATGCCCGGTCCGTGCTCGACGAGCACGATCGAGATGCCCTTGTGGCGCGGCGTGGCGTTCGGGTCGGTCTTGCACAGCAGCGCGATCAGCCCGGACCGGCGCGCGTTCGAAATCCACGTCTTGGAACCGTTGATGACCAGAGTGCCGGTGCCGTCCTGGACAGCAGTCGTCGTCATGTTCTGCAGGTCCGAGCCGCCGCCCGGCTCGGTCAGCGCCATGGTGGCGCGCAACTCGCCGGTGGCCATCGGCGGCAGGTAGGCGCGTTTCTGCTCCTCGGTGCCGAACAGCGTCAGCAGCTTGGCCACCACGGTGTGCCCGCCCATCGCGCCGGCCAGGCTCATCCAGCCGCGGGCCAGCTCCTCGGTGATGCGCACATAGCAGGGTGTCGACACCGGTGAGCCGCCATATTCCTCGGGGATGGCCAGGCCGTAGATGCCGATCCGTTTCATCTGGTCGATCCACGCCTCGGGATAGGTGTTGTCGTGCTCGATCTCGCGGACGGCGGGTTTGACCTCGCGGTCGATGAACGCCCGCACGGTGGCGACCAGCATTTCTTCTTCCTCGTTCAGCTCACTGCTCACCTGTGCCATATTGGCCCCGTGACTTATGCGCAGGTGCGGGAGGGCGGCCCCTACTTCGACGATCTCTCGGTCGGCCAGGTCTTCGACTGGGCGCCGGCGATGACGCTCTCGGCGGGGATGGCCGCCGCGCATCAGGCGATCGTGGGGGACCGGTTGCGCCTGGCCTGCGACGCGGTGCTGAGCACAGCCGTGACCGGCGTGCCGGGACCGCTGGCGCACCCGGCGCTGGTCTGCGACGTCGCGATCGGCCAGTCGACGCTGGCCACCCAGCGGGTCAAGGCCAACCTGTTCTATCGCGGGCTGGTGTTTCACCGGTTCCCCGTCGTCGGCGACACCATCTACACCCGCACCGAAGTGGTTGGGCTGCGGGCTAATTCGCCAAAGCCTGGCCGGGCGCCGACCGGGATGGCGGCGCTGCGGATGATCACGATCGATCAGGCCGACCGGCTGGTCCTCGACTTCTACCGGTGCGGCATGCTCCCGGCCAGCCCGGGCTGGAATTCCGAGAACGCGCCCGTCGACGATCTGTCGGCCGTCGGCGTCGATGTGCCCGGCCCGGCCCACGACCCGACCGCGCACTGGGATGCCGACGTCTTCCGAAACAAGGTGCCGGGCCCGCATTTTGACCCCGGCCTGGCGGGCACGGTGCTGCGCAGCACCGGCGACGTGGTCAGCGGCGCGCCCGAGCTCGCCCGGCTCACCCTGAACGTCGCTGCCACACACCACGATTCGCGGGTCGGCGGGCAACGGCTGGTGTACGGCGGCCACACCATCGGGCTGGCCCTCGCGCAGGCCACCAGGCTGCTGCCCAACCTGGCGGCGGTCCTGGGCTGGCAGTCCTGCGATCACACCGGCCCGGTGCACGAGGGTGACACCCTGTACAGCGAACTGCACGTCGAGACCGCCCGCCCGACCGAGCGTGGCGGGGTCCTTGGGCTGCGATCTGTGGTCTACGCGGTGGGCGAGCCCGACCGGCCGGTGTTGGACTGGCGGTTTGACGCGCTGCATTTCTGAGTCGCACGCGCAAGCCGCGCGCACAATGGTGGGCGTGAGTTCGGCTTCGTCAAGCTGGGGCAGCAGCGGGCTGGCCAGCCTGACCGGTCTGCCCGACGGGCCGCCCGACTTCTCCCGCGCGAACGTGCTGGCCCGCGCCGAGGAGGTGGCCACGGGCATCCGTCGCCGAACGGGCGTCCCCGTCGACCCGGCCGCGCTGCTGGCCGGGCGGGCCGCCCTGCTCGGCTTGACCCGCCGCGGCCGGGTGTCGGCGGGCGGCGCCACCCGGTTGCTGCCGACCGCCGACGGCTGGTGCGCGATCACGCTGTCGCGTCCCGACGACGTCGCCGCCGTCCCCGCGCTGCTGGAGACGCAGGGACCGGCGGCCGATCCGTGGCCGGCGCTGCAGCGCTGGGCCGCAACGCGTCCGGTGTCCGCGGTCGTCGAACGGGCGGGGCTGCTCGACATTCCCGCGGCCGCGCTGGGTGAGGCCGCCGCCGCGTCGCCGCGGGTGCTGCACCTGGGCTTCCGGTCGCAACCGCGTGAGTTGGCCGGCCTGCTGGTGGTCGATCTGTCCTCGATGTGGGCGGGACCGCTGTGCGGGCAGCTGCTGGCGTGCGGCGGGGCCACCGTCGTCAAGGTCGAAAGCCCGCGCCGCCCGGACGGCACCCGCGGCGGTGACCGCGCCTTCTACGACTGGATGAACGGTGAAAAGCTGTCTTACTGTGTCGATTTCGATGAGCAGGCGGACGACCTGCGCGAATTGCTCGCCGTCGCCGACATCGTGATCGAGGGCTCGCGGCCCGCGGCGCTGGCGCGGCGGGGGCTCGGGCCGGACGACTTCGCCCCGCGAACCGGCCGAATCTGGTTGCGCATCAGCGGATATGACGACGCACGGCCGGCGTTCGGCGACGACGCCGCCGTGGCCGGCGGCCTGGTGGGCAGCGCCGGCCCGGGTTCCCAAGAGCCGGTGTTCTGCGGCGACGCCATCGCCGACCCGCTGACCGGGTTGGAGGCGGCCCTCGCGGTGCTCGAATCGCTGGGCCGGGGCGGCGGGGAGTTGATCCACGTGTCGATGGCCGCGGTCGCCGCCACCCATGCGGCGTTACCGACCGAGGAGTCGGCCGCACCGTACCCGGCGCCGCCACCGCGGGCACCGGCGGTGCGCGGCGCGGCGGCCGAGCTGGGTGCCCACAACGCCGCCGTGCGCCGCATGGTCTCCGAAAGGCGTTGCCCGTCATGTTGATTCGTCGCGCCACGTTGCTGGACGGCAGAACGGTCGACATTCGCGTCGGCGCGCAGATCGAGGAGGTGGGTGAGGGCCTGGTCGCCGGCGAGGGGGAGGGCGTGCTCTACGCCGGCGGCGGAACCGTCCTGCCCGGGCTGCACGATCACCACGTGCACCTGCGCTCGGCTGCGTCGGCGCTGGATTCGTTCTTCGTCGGCCCGCCCGGCGTCAGCACCAAAGCCCAGCTGACCCAACTACTTTCGAACGCGACACCGGGTCCGGACGGGTGGATTCGCGCCGTGGGCTATCACGAGTCCGTCGCCGGCGAGCTGGACCGCACGGCCCTCGACGCCGTCGTGCGCAACGTTCCGGTGCGCATCCAGCACCGTAGCGGGGCGCTGTGGATCCTGAACTCCGAGGCGCTGGGCCGGGTCGGCCTGCCCGACCACCCCGACGGCCGCCTGCGCAGCGCGGACCGCGGCTGGTCGGACGCTCTGCAGCAGCGCGAAACCGACCTGGCCGAACTCAGCCGCAGGATTACCGCGACCGGTGTCACCGGGGTCACCGACGCCACCCCCGACCTGGGCGCCGACGACATGGTCGCGCTGTTGGTGGCGCACCGCCGCGGCGAGTTCCGGCCGCGGCCCAGCTTCCTGGCGCCGGGCAAGAAGATCCTGCACGACGACCGCCTGGACCTGGACGCCCTGACGGCCTGGATCGCCGACCGGCACGGCGAGGGCCACCCGGTCGCCGTCCATTGCGTCACGGCGGCCCAACTGGTGGTCACGATCGCGGCCCTGCGCGCGGCCGGTAGCCATCCGCAGGATCGCATCGAGCACGCCGCGGTGGTGCCGGACGACAACCTGGCCGACCTGGCCGACCTCGGCGTAACCGTCGTCACCCAGCCCAACTTCGTCGCCGAGCGCGGCGATCAGTATCTCGCCGACGTGCCTGCCGCCGAGCATCCCCAGTTGTGGCGGGTGGCGTCCCTGCTCGACGCGGCCGTGCCGGTGGCGCTGTCCACCGACATGCCCTTCGGCCACGGGGACCCCTGGACGGCGATGCGGGCCGCGGTGTACCGCACCACACCCAGCGGCGCCGTCCTCAACGGGAACGAATGTGTCTCGGCGCTAACCGCTTTGACGATGTTTCTGGGCCGCCCCGATTGCCCGGGCCGGCCGCGGTCGGTCGAAGCCGGCCAGCCGGGGGACCTCTGCGTGCTGACCGAGCCGCCGGCGACGGCGCTGGCCGAACTGGACGCCGGCATGGTGGCGGCCACCGTCGTCGGCGGCGAGCTCGTCTTCTTTGCGATGTAACCCGCGCTCAGCCCGCCGGGACCAGCGCGGCGCGCAAGCTCTCGCACTGGCTGTCGAAAAATCGTTGCGATACTGGGGCTTTGTGTGCCACCACGTCGAACCCGTGGAACGCGCCCGGAATCACCTCGACGTGACAGGGCACCCCGGCGTCGGTCAGGCGCTGGGCGTAGGCCAGGTCCTCGTCGTGAAACAGGTCGTGCGTGCCGACCCCGATCCACGCCGGCGGCAACCCGCTCAGGTCGTCGCGGCGGCCCGGCACGGCGACCCGCGGGTCGGCGTCGCCGAGGTAGGCGGTCCAGCCGAACCGGTTACTGCGCGTGCTCCACAGGCGGTGGTTCGGGCTCGGGTCGCCGGCCGAACTTCGGTCGTCCAGCATCGGGTACACCAACACCTGGAACACCGGGCTCACCTCGCCGCGGTCCCGGGCCAGCAGCGCCAGCGCGGCCGCGAGGCCGCCGCCCGCACTGGCGCCGGCGATCGCGACCCGGTGGCGGTCCACGGCGGGCAGGCCGGCGAGCCAGGTGAGCGCCGAATAGCAGTCCTCCAGCGCAGCGGGATACGGATGTTCGGGCGCCAGGCGGTATTCCACCGACGCGACCGTCATGCCCAGCCTCTTGCTGAACCGGCGGCACAGCCGGTCGTCCTGCTGGGCGTTGCCGATCACGTACCCGCCGCCGTGGATCCACAGCAACGCGGGAGAAGGTTCCGTCGCACCCGCGGGCCGGAACAGCCGGATCCCGGCCCCCGAACCGAGGGTGATTACCTCGACATCCGACGGGTCGGGTTTGCGCCGGCGCTCGCTCAGCCCTCCCAGGACCCGCATGATCGGCAGGGTGCGGGGACCGATCAGATGCCGCGGGGCGAGGTGGGCGGTGCGGCGCAGGTCTGGGTGAACGTCGTCGTTCGGCACCGGCCCAGTATCGCCGAAGCGACCGTGTCGGCGTACCCGGGGCCGTGAGCGCGCGGTAGTCGTCCGGACAATCCGGGGAAATACCTCCGAAACACACGCGACGTAACTTCGGGCTATAGGCGCCGATCGGGAGGCGACATGGGGGATACATCCAGCCGAGCCGGCCAAATGCTTGCCGGCTCACCAGTCAAACGGTGATCACCGATGGCGGCTGCGCCGACGAAAACTCATTGCCCGTACTGTTCGTTGCAGTGCGGGATCACGCTCGACCCGTCCGGGGGACCCTCCAAGCCGCCCGTGCTTGCGCCACAACGCGACTTTCCCACTAATCGCGGCGGATTGTGCGCGAAAGGCTGGACCGCGGCCGAGCTGCTCGGTCACCCGGAACGGCTGACCCGACCGCTGATTCGCGACGGGCGCGACGCCCCGCTGCGCGAGGCGACCTGGAACGAGGCACTGGAACGGATCGTCGCGGCCTTCCAGAAGACGCAACGGGATCACGGCCCCGACGCGGTCGGATGTTTCGGCGGCGGCGGCCTGACCAACGAAAAGGCCTACCAGCTCGGCAAGTTCGCGCGGGTCGCGCTGCGCACCTCGGCGATCGACTACAACGGCCGGTTCTGCATGTCCTCGGCGGCCGCGGCGTCGAACCGGTCGTTCGGTATTGACCGTGGGTTGCCCTTCCCGCTCGCCGATATTGCCGGTGCAGATGTCATCCTCCTCGTCGGCGGCAACCCCGCCGAAACGATGCCCCCGGCGATGCAATATTTCGATGCGGGCCGCGCCCGCGGCGCCAAGCACATCGTCGTCGACCCGCGCCGCACCGCCACCGCCGGTCGCGCCGACCTTCACCTGCAGCCCGTCCCCGGAACCGATCTGGCCCTGGCCAACGGAATGCTCAATGTCATTGCCCGCGAGGGGCTGATCGACCACGAATATGTCGCCGAGCGGACCACCGGATTCGAGGCGGTGCGCCGCGCGGTGCGGCTGTACTGGCCCGATCGGGTGGAACGGATCACCGGCGTGCCCGAGAACGACATCGTGGCAGCGGCGCGGATGCTGGCCGGTGCCAATCGGGCGATGATCCTGACCGCGCGTGGGGCCGAGCAACACAGCTCGGGCACCGACACGGTCCAGGCTTTCATCAATCTCGCCCTGGCGCTGGGATTGCCGGGCCGCCCGTACAGCGGATTCGCGACGATCACGGGCCAGGGCAATGGCCAAGGCGGCCGTGAACACGGGCAAAAATGTGACCAGTTGCCCGGCTACCGCCGGCTCGATGACCCCGTCGCGCGCGCCCACGTCGCGCGGGTATGGGGTGTCAACCCGGCCGACCTGCCATCGTCCGGGCAGTCGGCCTACGAGATGCTCAGCGGCATCGGCGCTCCGGCTGGGGTTCGCGCGTTGTGGGTGCTGGCCTCCAACATCGTTGTCTCGGCACCCAATTCGCTGCACGTTGCCGACAGACTGAGGAAGCTCGACTTCCTGGTGGTGTCCGACATCTTCCTGTCCGAGACCGCGGCGCTGGCGGATGTGGTGTTACCCACGACGCAGTGGGCCGAAGAGTCGGGGACCATGACCAACCTGGAGGGCCGGGTGATCTTGCGTCGCGCGGCTCTGACGCCGCCCGACGAGGCGCGCAGCGACCTCGACGTGATGGCCGATCTGGCGAAGCGCCTAGGGGTACACGGATTCTCGGCTGAGCCGCAGGAGGTCTTCGGGGAGCTGACTCGCGCGAGCCAGGGCGGAAAGGCCGACTACTGGGGTATCAGCTACGAACGGATCGCCTCCGACAACGGCGTGTTCTGGCCCTGCCCGTCGCCGTTGTACCCCGACACCCCGCGGCTGTTCGTCGAGGACTTCCCGACACAAGACCGCCGGGCCCGCTTTTATCCCGTCGAGCAACGCGGCGCCGCCGAGGCCCCGGATGACGAATTCCCGTACTACCTCACCACCGGCCGGGTGTTGAGTCAGTACCAATCCGGGGCCCAAACGCGCAGGGTCGCACAGCTTGCCGAGGCCGAGCCCGAGCCGGTGGTCGAGATGCACCCGACATTGGGCAGTCGGGTCGGCATCGGCAGCGGCGGCAAGGTGCGGCTGCGGACGCGCCGGGGCGAGGTTGTGATGACGGCGCGGCTAAACGACGGCATTCGCCCGGACACCGTGTTCGCGCCCTTCCACTGGGGCGGCGCGGCGGGCATCAACCGGCTGACCAACCCGGCGCTCGACCCGCATTCGCGGATGCCCTCGTTCAAAGTCTGCGCGGTCTCGGTGTCCAACGCCGAAGTATTCGATACACCGGAAGGAGATGAGACATGAGTGATGGCAGCACCCCTCGATTCCTGCAGGGAGCGTTCACCTTCGACGGCAAGGGGTACGAGTCGCCGTCCCTCCTGGACGCGTCGCTGCGCTACGTCGTGCCGGCCGGGGCGATCACCCAGCCGGTCTACTTCCGCGGCGGCAACAGCACCGACGAGCTGGTCACCATCGTGCTGATGCGCGACGGCGCGCCGATGCGCTACTTCCCCATCGGGGCCAAGGACGCCGTGCACGTGCCGCTTCGGGTCGTCGAAGACCTGATCGTCGACACCGTCGTCGAGGTGTTCGTCGCAGCCCCCGACGGGCTGAGCGGCACCGTTTTCGTCGACATCGGCCTCGTCGAAATCTAGAGCGCGACAGGGGGAGTCATGACGACACTGGCCCAACCCGAAACCAACGGCCACCGCCCCGCCGCCCTGGCCAGCCTGGTGGTGGTCGGTAATGGCATGGCCGGCGCGCGTGCGCTGGAGGAGATCCTCGCGCGCGGCGGCGCAGAGCGCTTCGCCATCACCGTGTTCGGGGACGAGCCCTACGGCAACTACAACCGGATCCTGCTGTCCAACGTGCTAGCCGGTTCCGATGATGCCGGGGAGATCTACCTCAACCCGCTGGACTGGTACGCCGAGAACAACATCGACCTGCGAGCCGGGGTGCGGGTGGTGCGCATCGATCCGTTCGCGCACCTGGTTCACGCCGACGACGGCACGACGGTGCGCTATGACAAGCTGCTCCTGGCCACCGGCAGCCGGGCGTTCTTCCCGCCGGTCGACGGCATCTGGCAAGACGACAAGACGCTGGCGCCGGGCGTGTTCGGGTTCCGGACGATCGACGATTGCCGCGCGATGATCCGGTTCGCCGAAGGGCGAAGCAGGGCAGCGGTTATCGGCGGTGGGCTGCTCGGCCTGGAGGCCGCGCGGGGCCTGCAGAACCGGGGGCTGCGGGTCGGCGTCGTGCAGGGCGGCCCCGCGTTGATGAACGCCCAGCTCGACGATCAGGGCAGCGCCATCCTGCGGCGCCTGGTGGAGGCGCTGGGCATTGAGGTGCACACCGGCAAGCGGACGGTGAGGATGCTGACCGAAGGCGGCCTGCCGTCGGCCATCGAATTCGACGACGGCAGCACGCTGCCGTGCGACATGCTGGTGATGGCCGCCGGCATCCGGCCCAACGTCGGGCTGGCCATGCGCGCCGGCCTGACCGTGGAACGCGCCATCGTCGTCGACGACCACATGCGCTCGATCGATGACGACGACATCTACGTCGTGGGCGAGTGCGCGCAGCACCGGGGACAGGTCTACGGCCTGGTCGCGCCGCTGTGGGAACAGGCCGGCGTGCTGGCCGACCATTTGACCGGCACCAATCCCAATGCGGCATACCACGGTTCACGCACCGCCACCAAGCTCAAGGTCGCCGGCGTCGATGTGGCGGCGATGGGGGTGAAGACGCCCGAACGCGACGACGACGAATTTGTCCAGTACTCCGAACCCAGGCGCGGGGTGTACAAGACCGTGGTGGTGCGCGACGACAAGCTGATCGGCGCCACGCTGGTCGGCGACGTCAGCAAGGTGGCGTTCCTGATGCAGGCCTTCGACCGCCGGCTTCCGCTGCCGCCCGAGCGGGTCTCGCTGATGTTCGACCTCGGCACCCCGGACGCGGCCACGGGCGCCGCGGAATTGGCGGACGATGCCCAGGTGTGCAACTGCAATGGGGTGAGCAAGGCCGCGATCGTCCGCTGCGTCAAGGACGGCCAGGCCTCGGTCGAAGGCGTCATGTCGGCGACCCGCGCGGGCAAGGGCTGCGGGTCGTGCAAGGGCCTGGTCGCCCAGGTCGTCGAGTGGGCTGCCTCGGAGACCGGGGCCACGGTTTCCCAAGGCGCAGAGGCCAATTGGTACGTGCCGGGCATCCCCTATGAAAAGCCGGAGCTGATGAGCAAGATCCGCGAACTCGAGCTGCACTCGGTGGCCTCGGTGTTCGCCGCCCTGGCGCCGGAGGGTCGTGAGGACGCCGGCTCGAAGATGGCGCTGGCGTCGCTGCTGCACATGATGTGGGGCGACGAGTTCGTCGACGAACATGACGGCCGGTTCATCAACGACCGCGTGCACGCCAACATCCAGCGCGACGGCACCTTTTCGGTGGTGCCGCAGCTCAAGGGCGGCGTGACGAACTCCGAGCAATTGCGCAAGATCGCCGACGTGGCCGACAAGTACCAGATCCCGATGATCAAGCTCACCGGCGGCCAACGCATCGATCTGCTCGGGGTGCGCAAGGAGGACCTGCCGTCGGTGTGGGCCGACCTCGGGATGCCGTCGGGGTACGCGTACGGCAAGAGCTTCCGGACCGTGAAAACCTGTGTGGGAAGCGACTTCTGCCGCTACGGTCTGGGCGAATCGACGGCATTGGGGATCGCGATCGAGGAGCGTTTCCAGGGCATCCCCAGTCCGGCCAAGATGAAGTTGGCGGTGACCGGGTGCCCGCGCAACTGCGCCGAGGCGCTGTGCAAGGACCTGGGCGTCGTCGCTATCGACGGCGGGCAATGGCAGATCTACGTCGGCGGGGCCGCCGGCGCGCACGTCCGCAAGGGCGACCTGCTGGCGACCGTCGACACCCCGGGAGAGGTCATCGCGCTCACGGGCCGGTTCCTGCAGTACTACCGGGAGAACGCGGGCTGGCTCGAACGCACGTACACGTTCGTGCCGCGACTGGGCATCGAACGGATCCGGCAGGTGGTGGTAGAGGACAGCGACGGGATCGGCGCCGACCTCGACGCGCGCATGCAGAAATCGGTCGATTCCTACCGCGACCCGTGGAGCGAGAGCCGAAACTCTCCCGCGCCCAACCAGTTCCGGTCGTCCCTCCCGCTGATCCCGCTGCCACAGGTGCCGGTGCGATGACCGAGGTGACGTTGGGCGACGTGGACGACATCCCGGTGGGTGGGGGCCGCGCGTACGCGGTGGAGGGCCGACAGATCGCCGTCTTCCGGCTGCGCGACGGCTCGCTGCGGGCGATCGACGCCGTGTGCCCGCACCGCGGGGGCCCGCTGGCCGACGGGCTCAGCGACGCCCGGGTCGTCATCTGCCCACTGCACGGCTTTACCTACGACCTCGCCACGGGGGAGGAGGTCGGCAACGGCGGTGCGGGGGTCACGGCGTATCCCGTGCGCGCCGACGACGCCGGAACCATCCACCTGCGCATGGACGGCGTCCCCGCCCGGCCACCGCAGTGCAGCGCGCCGGGCACACGACTCTAGATTCGGCACCCATCCGAGCGATCCTCGGCACCGAATAACCCGCGTGAACCATTCGGCCCGGTCGATGGGGCGGTCCCGTGTGCGCGCGGTTAGCCGACCGAGGATCGGGGTATCGATCCGGTTGATCGAAACGCTGGCGTATCCGAAAAAACATCCCCCACCGGGGCCGAGGCGTGTCCGGGTCGCCCGGTCGCGACGATGCGAGAGGCGTGACATGCTGGGGCATCTTTACGATCGGGCGCTCGGTGGCGAGAGGTGTTGGGTCCGGCACGAGGACGGCGAGCTTCGCCCGCTGCCGGCGCACCGATGGCTGGGTGAGCGATGTCCCGGCGCCGCGCCGCGCGACGCCTTCGACGACGTCTTCGACGAGGCGGTGACGCAGATGTGCACCGGACCGACGATCGAGCTGGGATGCGGGCCGGGGCGGTTGGTGGCCAAACTCATCCGGCGGGGAATACCCGCGCTCGGCATCGATCGGTCCGCGACGGCGATCCGCCTGGCGGGACGCGGCGGCGCGCCCGCGCTGCTGGGCGACGTGTTCGCGCCGCTACCCGGAACGGGTTGCTGGCAGACGGTTTTGCTCGTCGACGGCAACGTTGGCCTCGGCGGCGACCCGCGACGGATCCTGGCGCGCGCCGCCGAGCTGCTCGGCCGCGGCGGCCGCTGCGTGGCCGAGTTCGAGCCCGGCGCCGTCGGGGTCCGCCCACGCTGGGTGCGCCTGGAGACCGACAGCGACGTGGGCCCCTGGTTCCGGTGGGCGACGGTCGGTGTCGACAGCGCCGCCACGCTGGCCGCGCAGGTCGGCCTGACGCTGACCGGCGTCCGGCTCATCGGCGGCCGGGTCATCGCGAACCTGGCCGCAATATGAGCGACTACGGGTTTCCCGGCGGGCTGTGGCGCGCGCTCGACCGGCATCCGCCGCCAGGGGTGCGGCAGATCGGACGCTTCCGGAGCCCGCTGCGCGGCCCGTGGCTGACGTCGGTGTTCGGGCTGGTGCTGCTGATCGCCCTGCCGATCGTCATCCTCACCGGGCTGCTGTCCTACATCGCCTACGGGCCGCGGCTCGGTCAGGCGATCCCCGCCGACGTCGGCTGGCTGCGCCTGCCAGTATTCGACTGGCCCACCCGGCCGTCGTGGTTGTACCGGCTGACCCAGGGACTGCACGTGGGGCTGGGGCTGCTGATCATCCCGGTGGTGCTCGCCAAGCTGTGGTCGGTGATCCCGCGGCTGTTCGCTTGGCCGCCGGCCCGCTCGATAGCCCAACTGCTGGAACGGTTGTCGTTGCTGATGCTGGTCGGCGGGGTGTTGTTCGAGATCGTCACCGGCGTGCTGAACATCCAGTACGACTACATCTTCGGGTTCAGCTTCTACGACGCCCACTACTTCGGGGCGTGGGTCTTCATCGCCGGGTTCCTGATGCACATCACGCTCAAGATCCCGCGCATGATCACCGGGTTGCGATCGCTGTCGCTGCGAGAAGTGTTGCACACCAACCGAAGCGGCACCCGCCCGGAACCGCCCGATCCCGACGGCCTGGTGGCGGCCGACCCGGCCGAACCGACGATGAGCCGGCGCGGCGCGCTGGCGCTGGTCGGCTCCGGGGTGGCGCTCGTCGGCGTGCTGACGGCCGGTCAGACCCTCGGCGGGGCCTCCCGCGGCGCCGCCCTACTGGTGCCACGCGGTCGGGGCAACGACTTCCCGGTCAACAAGACCGCCGTCGCCGCGGGCATCTCGCCCGAAAGCGTCGGCGCGAGTTGGCGATTGGCCCTGCGCAGCGGGGCCTCGGTGGTGGTGCTGGACCGGGACGCGCTGGCCGGGATGGCGCAACACACCGCGCGGCTGCCGATCGCATGCGTCGAGGGCTGGTCGACCGTGCAGACCTGGAGCGGGGTCCGGCTGGCCGAGCTGGCCCGACTCGTCGGGGTGCCCGTCGCACGCTCGGCGCGGGTGACCTCGCTGCAACGGGGCGGCGCGTTCGGCGAGGCGACGTTGCAGCCCAACCAGGTTCGCGACCCTGACGCCCTGCTGGCGCTGCGGGTCAACGGCGCCGACCTGTCACTGGATCACGGCTACCCGGCGCGGATCATCGTGCCGGCGCTGCCGGGAGTGCACAACACCAAATGGGTGGCCTCCATCGAGTTCGAGCCGAGCTGAGATGTCCAATTTCTCGCGGCGTTTCGGGGCGATCTACGGATCCGGCTCGTTACACCTGCTGACGATGCTGTCGGGTTTCGCGCTGCTCGGCTACGTCCTCGCCACCTTCAAACCGGCGACGCTGTGGAATTCCGGCACCTGGTGGCAGTCGATCGCCGTCTGGCTGGCGGCCGCCGTGATCGCCCACGACCTGTTGCTGTACCCGCTCTATGCGCTGGCCGACCGGGCGCTGTTCGCGCGGGCGCCGCGGCAGCCAAATATCAGCGCCCGCAACCACATTCGGATCCCCGCCCTGGGGGCCGGGCTGACGCTGCTGATCTTCCTGCCGGGCATCATCGAGCAGGGCGCCCCAACCTACCGGGCTGCCACCGGGCAGACCCAGCAGGCGTTTCTGGGCAGGTGGCTGCTGCTCACCGCGGCGATGTTCGCGGTGAGCGCGATTTGCTATGCAACGCGACTCGCGGTGGCACGTCGGCGCGTCCCTGGCAAACCTAAATAGCTGTCCACAAAGGGAAATATTGGTCAGCAGCAAACTGTGCGTCGGCCAGCCCGCGATGTCTAACGGAAACGTCAGTTTCAGCCGTCCGCCCGGGGGTACAGTCCGTTACATGACTGCGAGGGCACCCCACATGACACCCTGTGTGAAGTGGTTGCTGCGGGCCGGCCCCGCCGACTACATGCTGGCCCTGAGCGTGGCCAGCGCGTCGCTGCCGGTCGTCGGAAAGCGGCTGGAGCCGCTGGGTGCGCTGACCGCGATGAGCGTCTGGGGCGCGCGCCACGCGCCGCAAGCCCTGTCCGCGATGACCAAGGATTGGCTGGCGCCCCACGCCAAAGACACGCCGCCCGCCGAGCCGCAGAGCATCCGCGAGGTCTCCGTCGCCGCCCTCCGGGGCGTCGTATCCGCCGCGGACCTCGACTTGGACTGGCCCGTCGCCGAGCGGACCCCACCGATCTGGGACGCGATGCGCCGGCGCCGCTACCTCTACCGCCGCGGCGTCCACTACGGCGACCATCCGGCACAGGTGCTCGAGGTCTGGCGGCGCAAGGACCTGCCCGCGCAACCCGCGCCGGTGCTGATCTTCGTGCCCGGCGGCGCCTGGGTGCACGGCAAGGCCATGGGCCAGGGCTCGGCGCTGATGTCCCGGCTCGCCGAGCAGGGTTGGGTGTGCCTGGCGATCGACTACCGCGTCGCGCCGCACCACCGCTGGCCACGCCACATCACCGACGTCAAGACCGCCATCGCGTGGGCGCGCGCCAACGTCGACAAGTTCGGCGGCGACCGCAATTTCGTTGCGGTGGCGGGCTGTTCGGCCGGCGGCCACCTGTCCGCGCTGGCCGGACTGACTCCCGACGACCCGGCGCATCGGGCGGCACTGCCCGAGGGCGCCGACAGTTCGGTGGACGCCGTCGTCGGCATCTACGGCCGCTACGACTGGGAGGACCGTTCCACCCCCGAGCGGGTGCGGTTCGTCGACTTCCTCGAGCGGGTGGTCGTCAAGAAGTCGATCGCCCGTCACCCCGAGGTGTTCCGCGACGCGTCGCCGATCGCGCGGGTGCATCGAAATGCGCCGCCATTCCTCGTGATTCACGGCAGCAAGGACAGCGTCATCCCGGTCGAGCAGGCGCGCAGCTTCGTCGAACGGTTGCGCGCCGTGTCGCATTCGATGGTCGGCTACCTGGAACTGCCCGGCGCGGGCCACGGGTACGACCTCATCGACGGGGAGCGGGCCGGCGCCGCGGCCCACGCCGCTTCGCTGTTCCTCAACCAGGTCTACCGCACCAAAATCCAGATCGGCGCGAAAGAGGTTATCTAAGGACCCGGCGCTGGGTAATGTCCCCCTATGGGTAAGGGGTGGCTGTGAAAAGGCTCAGCGGCTGGGACGCCGTATTGCTCTACAGCGAGACGCCGAACGTGCACATGCACACCATCAAAGCCGCGGTGATCGAGCTGGCCCCGGACCGGCGTGACTTCGACATCCAAGCCTTCCGCCAGGTGCTCGCCGGCCGGCTGAACAAGCTCGAGCCGTTCTGTTACCAGCTCGTCGAAATCCCGTTCAAGTTCCACCACCCGATGTGGCGGGAGAACTGCGAGGTGGACCTCGAATACCACATCCGGCCGTGGCGGCTGCCCGCCCCGGGCGGCCGTCGCGAATTGGACGAGGCGATCGGGCGGATCGCCAGCACGCCGCTCGACCGCAGCCGCCCGCTGTGGGAGATGTACTTCATCGAGGGCCTGGCCAACAACCGGATCGCGGTGGTCGGCAAGATCCACCACGCGCTCGCCGACGGCGTCGCCTCGGCGAACCTGCTGGCCCGCGGCATGGACATCCAGCCCGCGCCCGAGGGGCGCCCGTACAAGTCCGACCCCGACCCCACCCCGCGGCAGCTGATGAGTTCGGCGTTCGCGGATCACCTGCGCCACCTCGGGCGAATCCCCGCGACAATCCGCTACACCGCCGAGGGGCTGGGCCGGGTCCGCCGCAGCTCGCGCAAGCTGTCCCCGGAGCTCACCCGGCCGTTCGAGCCGCCGCCGACCTTCATGAACCACAAGATCACCGCGGAGCGCAGGTTCGCCACCGCCACGCTGGCGCTGGCCGACGTGAAGGAGACCGGCAAGCGGCTCGGCGCGACGATCAACGACATGGTGCTCGCCATGGCGACCGGCGCGCTGCGCACCCTGCAACTGCGCTACGACGGCCAGGCCATGCCCCTGCTCGCGTCGGTGCCGATGAGCTTCGACTTCTCGCCGGAGCGCATCTCCGGCAATCGGTTCACCGGCGTGCTGGTCGGCCTGCCGACCGACTCCGACGACCCGCTGGAGCGGGTGCGGTGCACCCACGACAACGCCATCGCCGCCAAGGAATCTAACCAGCTGATGGGGCCCGAGCTGGTCAGCCGGTGGGCCGCCTACATGCCGCCCGCGCCCACCCAGGCCTTCTTCCGGTGGGCCTCCGGCCGCGACGGGCACAACAAGATCCTCAACCTGAACATCTCCAACGTGCCCGGCCCACGGGAGCGCGGCCGGGTGGGCGGCGCGCTGGTCACCGAGATCTATTCGGTGGGGCCGCTGACCGCCGGCAGCGGCCTCAACATCACCGTCTGGAGCTACGTCGATCAGCTCAACATCTCGGTGCTCTCCGATGGGGCCACCCTCAAGGACCCGCACGAGGTGACCGAGGCCATGGTCACCGACTTCATCGAAATACGAAGGGCCGCAGGCCTTCCCGAGGAGCTGACGGTCGTCGAGGCGGCGATGGCGCCGGCCTGAGGACCGTACCGATAACGGGACTCTCGACTGGTGCCAATGCCATTTCCATCGACCGTTAACATCGGTCGGATAAGCTGCCACCCCGACCCGAAGGAGCTGTGCGGCACCGTGAGCGAAGAGGCCACCAACCCCGAGCCCGAAGTCCTGGTCGAACAGCGGGACCGGATCCTGATCATCACCATCAACCGGCCAAAGGCCAAGAACGCGGTCAACGCCGCGGTCGCCCAGGGCCTGGCCGACGCCGTGGATCGACTCGACGGCGACACCGGCCTGTCGGTCGGAATCGTGACCGGCGCGGGTGGCTCCTTCTGCGCGGGCATGGACCTCAAGGCCTTCGCGCGCGGCGAAGTGCCCATCGTCGAGGGTCGCGGCATGGGCTTCACCGAGCGCCCGCCGGTCAAGCCGCTCATCGCCGCGGTGGAAGGCTATGCGCTGGCCGGCGGCACCGAGCTGGCGCTGGCCACCGACCTGATCGTGGCCTCGCGGGACTCGGCGTTCGGCATCCCCGAGGTCAAGCGGGGGCTGGTCGCCGGCGGCGGCGGGCTCCTGCGGCTGCCCGAACGCATCCCGTCGGCCATCGCGATGGAGCTGGCGCTGACCGGTGACAACCTTTCCGCCGAGCGGGCCCACGAGCTGGGGATGGTCAACGTGCTGGCCGAACCGGGCCACGCCCTGGATGCCGCCATCGAGCTGGCCGAGAAGATCGCCGCCAACGGCCCGCTCGCGGTGGCCGCCACCAAGCGCATCATCGTCGAGTCCCGCGGCTGGACCCCGGAGTCCCGCTGGGAGGAACAGAACAAGATCCTGGGTCCGGTGTTCGTGTCCAACGACGCCAAGGAGGGCGCGATCGCCTTCGCGGAGAAGCGCCCGGCGCGCTGGACCGGCACCTAATCGGTCAGGTAACGCTGCACCGTCGGCCCGAGCCAGCCGACCAGGTCGTCGACGCTGGTCGAGGCAAGCGGCTCGATCTTGAGCTGGTAGCGCGCGAACGCGAGCCCGGCCAGGTGACTGGCCACCAGCTCGACGCGTAATTCGGCGTCGGCAACCCCGAATTCCGTCGCGACCCGCTTGGCGATCGGCCCGGCGAGGCTGTCGTGCAACACCTTTCGCGCCTGGGGGTGGATGGTCGCCGAACGCCACAGCGTCATGAAGGGCTCGAAGACGGCGCCTTCTTCCCAGTGCTCGAGGAAGCGTCGCACCAGCCGCGGGCCGATCTGCTCGGTGCCCTCGTCGAGCAGCGTGGCCAGCTGGTGCAGCGGGTGCTCGGGCCCGGTCAGCGCCGACGCGGTGAAGAGCCCCTCCTTGCTGTCGAAGAAGTAATAGACCATGGCGACGTCCACGCCGGCGTCGGCGGCGATCGCGCGGACCGTCGCCTTGTCGTACCCGTCGTGCATGAAGCGTTCGCGCGCCGCGTCGACGATGCGCTGCCTGCTCTGTTGGCCGGTCCGCCACCGGCCCGCCCGCCGCGCTTCCGCCATGCGGGTCAGCATACTTCAACAGGCGTTGACCAATATGTCGCCCGCGCGTAGGCTGAGTTTGTTCAACGATGGTTGAAGTAAGCACGGGAGAGGAGAAGGCGATGGCGACGAACACGCACGAACGACGGCTCTGGTGGCGACACCTGATGTCGGTCCTGCTTTTTCCGGTGACGGTGACGATCGTCGTCCCGGCGTTGATCGTCTTTCCGGCCGGCCTGCGGGCGGGGCACTTCGGTGCGGCGCTGACGGTGGCGCTGGTGACGGTCGGCTGCTTGCTGATCGCCGCCGGCCTTGCCCTGATGGTCTGGACCAACGTGCTGTTCGACCGGGTCGGCGAAGGGACCCTCGGGCTCGGACCGGTGATGGGCGAGCCGGTCCATTTGGTCGTGCGCGGGCCCTACCGTCATGTGCGTAACCCGATGATCACCGGCGTGCTCTGCATCCTGCTGGGCGAGGCGGCCATTACCGGTTCCGGTGCGTTGCTGGCTTGGTTCGCAATCTTCTTCGCGTTCCAGGCGACGGCCATTCGGTTCTGGGAGGAGCCCCACCTCGTCGGGCGCTACGGCGAGGAGTACCTCGCCTACCAGCGCAACGTTCCGCGCTGGATCCCTCGGATCTCCGCCTGGGACCCGAACCGGTAGCAATAGTTAGATGGCTTACACTGTGCGCTAGATTTGTAAAGGGCGGGGATCCACGAAGGATCGAGGATGAGCATTTCGTTGCTGCTGGAGATGGCTGCGTCGGGCAACCCGGAACGCACTGCCGTCGTCTCGGGAGAGCTGCGGCTGACGACTCAGCAGCTCAGCGATCTGGCCGACGGCGGGGCCGGCGTCATCGCGGCGTCGGGCGCCAAGCATGTGGCGTACGTGGGGACCGGTGGCGCGATGCTGCCGGTGCTGATCTTCGCCTCGGCGCGCGCGGGGTTGGCCTTCACGCCGCTCAATTACCGGCTCTCCGCCGAGGGCATCCAGGCGCTCATCGAGCGGTTGCCCGAACCGCTGGTGATCGTCGACGACCGCTACCGCGACATGATCGGGGAATCGTCGGGGCGGGTGATGTCGTCCGACGATTTCCTGGCGGCCGCGCGCGAGAGCGAGCCCGCGGCCGAGTTCGCCGACCCGGATTCGGTGGCGATCGTGCTGTTCACATCGGGCACCACGTCGGCGCCCAAGGCCGTCGAGCTCTCGCACAACAACCTGACCAGTTACGTCACCGGGACGGTGGAGTTCGGGTCGGCCGAACCGGACGACGCCGCGCTGATCTGCGTGCCGCCCTATCACATCGCCGGGGTCAGCGCCGCGCTGTCGAACCTGTACGCCGGCCGAAAGATGGTCTACCTGCCCAACTTTGACGCCGACGAATGGGTGCGGCTGATCGACGCCGAGAAGGTCACCACCGCAACCGTAGTGCCCACCATGCTGGACCGCATCGTCACCGTCCTCGAGCGCGGGGGACACGAGCTACCGTCGCTGCGCAGCCTGGCCTACGGCGGATCCAAGGTCGGCCTGCCGCTGGTGCGCCGGGCGCTCGAGTTGCTGCCACACGTGGGCTTTGTGAACGCCTACGGGCTGACCGAGACGAGCTCGACGATCGCGGTGCTGGGCCCCGACGACCACCGCGAGGCGCAAGCGGCGGCCGACATTGCCGTCGCCAAACGGCTCGGATCGGTCGGGCGGCCGGTGCCCGGCATCGAGCTGCAGATCCGCGACGAGGACGGCAGGGTGCTGCCGCCGGGGGAGACCGGCGAACTGTTCGTGCGCGGCGAGCAGGTGTCGGGGCGCTACACCGGGATCGGTTCGGTGCTCGACGAGGACGGCTGGTTCCCGACCCGCGATATCGCGCTGCTCGACGAGCACGGCTATCTCTTCATCAGCGGGCGCAGCGACGACACCATCATCCGCGGCGGGGAGAACATCGCGCCCGCCGAGCTGGAGGAGGTGCTCATCGAGCACGCGCACGTGCGCGACGTCGCGGTGGTCGGCGTCGAGGATCCGCAGTGGGGCCAGGCGATCGTGGCCGTGGTGGTGCCGGTCGCGGGCATCGATCCCGATCCCGAGGAGCTGCGCGAGCATGTCCGCAAGAGTTTGCGCGGGTCGCGCACCCCGGACCGGGTAGTCTTTCGCGACGAGCTGCCGACCACGCCGACGGGCAAGGTCCTGCGTCGCGAAATCGTCGAAGATCTCCGAACGTTAGGAACGCCGAAATGATCAAGAACGGAACCCGCCTCGCCAGCCAGGTGTGTGACACCCAGGTGATCGTGGTCCGCAGCGCCGACAGCCTCGACGACCTGCGCTGCGGCGGCGCGCCGATGGTGCCGATCGGCGGCGAGCGCTCCGGCGAGCTCGACCCGGCGTTCTCCAACGGGACCGTGATGGGCAAGCGCTACGTCGACGAGACCGGCGCCGAGGTGCTGGTGACCAAGCCCGGTGCCGGCAGCCTGAGCATCGGCCACACCGCGCTGCAGCTCAAAGAGGTCAAGCCGCTGCCCGCCAGCGACTGACGGTTTTGGGGCTAGGGGCCCGTCTGCCCGTTCGCCCCGACGACCCCGAGCAATAACCCACCCGCGCCGCCTTGTCCGGGGGTGCTGCCCGCCCCGAAGCTGTTCCCGCCGGCGCCGCCGTTGCCGATCAGCTGGGCGTTGCCGCCGTCTCCGCCATCGCCCGGTTGGGGGCCGGTCCCGGCGCTGCCGCCGGCGCCGCCGTTGCCGATGAGGATCGCGCCATTGCCGCCGCGACCGCCGGTGGCGCCCGTAATGGCGGCGTTGGTCTGGCCGGCCTCGCCGCCGGCGCCGCCGTTGCCGAACAGCCCCACGGCGTTCCCGCCGGCGCCTCCCGCGCCGCCCCTCCCAAAGGTGGATTGCCCGCCGTTGCCGCCGTCGCCGCCGTTGCCGATCAACAGCCCGCCGTTGCCGCCGGTGCCGCCGGGACCGCCGACGCCGCCACCGCTGAAGCCGGTTCCCGCCCCGCCGGCGCCGCCGTTGCCGATCAGCCCGGCATTCCCGCCGGTGCCGCCGCTGAAATTGCCGTCGCCCACGCCGCCGGCCCCGCCGTTGCCGCTGAGCAGACCGCCGGCACCGCCGTTCCCGCCGACGGCACCGAAGACGCCGTCCCCGGCATTGCCCCCGACGCCGCCGTTGCCGTGCAGCAGGCCGCCGTGGCCGCCCTGGCCGCCCGCGCCCGCGGCGCCACCCGCAAAGACCTGGGGCACGTTGCCGAGACCGCCCTTCCCCCCGGCGCCGCCGCCGCCGAACAACCCGATGGCGTCGCCGCCGGCGCCGCCGGCTCCGGCGCTACCGAACGCGGTGCTGTTGTTGTACGACCCGCCGGTGCCGCCGACACCGCCGTTGCCGAACAAGAGCCCGCCGGTGCCTCCGGGGCCGCCGCTGCCGGCGGCGACGCCCGCGGTGGTGCTCAAGCCGCCGGTGCCTCCGGCGCCGCCGTTGCCGATTAGGCCGGCCGGGCCGCCGGCCCCGCCTGGAGAGTTCGGCGCGCCGGATCCGCCGTTGCCGCCGTTGCCCCACAGGATGCCGCCGGCACCACCGGGTTGACCGGTGCCCGGCAAGCCGTTGGTGCCGTCGCCGATCAACGGTCGCTGCAAGAGCAGCTCGGTGGGGGTGTTGATCGCGTTGAGTACGTCTTTTTGCAACACTTGCCACGGATTCGCAGTGGCCGCGGCATTGGCGACCTCGGTGCTTGCATAGGCCGCCGCACCGGTGTTCAGGGCCTGCACGAACTGCTGATGAAACGCCGCCGCCTGGGCGCTGAGGGCCTGGAACCCTTGGGCGTGGGCACCGAAGACGGCTGCCAGCGCCGCTGACACCTCGTCGGCCCCGGCCGCGAGTATCTGCGTGGTGGGCCCGGACGCAGCCACATTCGCCTCACTGATCGTCGAACCAATACCCGCCAAATCCGTCGCGGCCGCCGCCATCAGGTCGGGTTGTGCGATGAGGAAAGACATATCCAACCTCCACCGGCATTTATCGGTACCGCATACGTTCAAACCGGAAACGTTGCCGCTGCGCCCATTAGCAAGCAACTCGTACCGAAAATACGGCAAAACCATACTCAAGCGCCAGCATTGGCGCGAGTTTTAAACCCGCCGCGGGCAGGCTGAGCGTCTTCAGGCCGCGCTACAGCCCAGAGAGGTCAAGCCGCTGCCAGCCGGCGACCGATCTTCGGCTAGGGACGCAGCCCGTTCGGTCCGGGCACCCCGAGCAGCAATCCGCCGGCGCCGCCTTGCCCGACAGTGCCGTCGGCGAAGTAGGCATTGCCGCCTCGGCCGCCGTTGCCGATCAGCCCGGCATTGCCGCCGTCTCCACCTATCGATCGGTCCCCCGCGACATCGAAGTCAGCGCCCCCGGCGCTCCCGCCTTTGCCGCCGTTGCCGATCAGCGCGGCAGCATTGCCGCCGCGGCCGCCGGCGCCGGACTGCGCGCCGGCGCCGCCGACGCCGGCGTCGCCGCCATTGCCCACCAGCCCGATGGCGTTGCCGCCGGTGCCGCCGGTGCCGCCGGTGCCATTGGTGGATTGTCCGCCGTCCCCGCCACGGCCGCCGTCGCCGAACAGTGCCCCACCGAGTCCGCCGCCGCCACCGCTTCCGCCGCCGGTCGAGCCTCCTGTCCCACCGGCACCGCCGTTGCCGATCAACCCGGCATTGCCGCCCGCGCCGCCGGGCAGACTGCCAGTGCCGGCGCCGCCGGCGCCGCCATTGCCGCTCAGCAGGCCGCCGGCCCCGCCGCTGCCCCCGACATTGCCCGACGGGCCCGACCCGGCGGCGCCACCGGCGCCGCCTGTGCCGTTGAGCAGGCCGCCGTGGCCGCCGTGTCCGCCCGCACCCCCGGTAGCCCCGCCAACGTTTGTCGAGCCGCCGGCACCGCCGGCGCCGCCGTGGCCGAACAGTCCGATCGCGTCGCCACCGGCGCCGCCGGTGCCGGCGACGGCAACTGCCGCGGTTCGCCACACTCCGCCTTGGCCGCCGGCGCCGCCGTTGCCGAACAGGAATCCTCCGGTGCCGCCGGCGCCGCCGGCGGCGTTTCCGGTGCCGGCCGCGCCGCCGTTTCCGCCGTTGCCGATCAGCCCGGCCGGCCCGCCGTTGCCGCCGGGCCCGCCCGGCGCGCCGGACCCGCCGTTGCCGCCGTTGCCCCACAGCAGGCCGCCCGCCTGGCCGTTTTGGCCGCTGTTGGGCGCGCCGTCGGCGCCGTTGCCGATCAACGGTCGCTGCAAGAGCAGTTCGGTGGGCGTGTTGATCGCGTTGAGCAGGTCCTGCTGCAGAACCTGCCATGGGTTGGCCGTGGCGGCGGCGTTGGCCGCTTCCGCGCCGGCATACGCGTCGACGGCCGCCTTCACGGCTTGCACGAATTGCTGGTGAAATGCGGATGCTCGGGCGCTGAGGGCCTGATAGTTCAAGGCGTTCGACCCGAACACCGCCGCCACCGCCGACGACACCTCGTCGGCGCCCGCCGCCAGCAGGTTGGTGGTCTGGAGCGCCGCGACGGCATTAGCCTCGTCGAGGGTAGCGGCGACATCCGCCAGAGTTGTTGCGGCGGTTGATATTACGTCTGGTACGGCGATCACGTATGACATCTTCACGCCTCCTGCCGGCGCCCGCAGCGTCTGGTGCGGTGAAAACCCAAATCCTAGTCCGGCCGCAGAACTCGTGGGCCGTATCGGAACTACTGGGCCGCCGGCGTCGGCGTTCTTATTCTGACCGAGACGCGGTCACGGCCCGGCGTGCCCGTCGGGTCCGGGGATGCCGAGCAGCAGCCCGCCGCCCCCGCCCACCCCGGGGGTGGCGGCGACGCCGGAGCTGTTGCCGCCGGCGCCGCCGTTGCCGACGAGTTCGGCGTTGCCGCCGGCGCCGCCGTTGGCCTTGCTCGTGATGCCGCCGGCAGCGCCGTTTCCGCCGTCGCCGCCGTTGCCGAACACGGCGCCATTGCCGCCGCGACCGCCTTGGCCGCCGATGCCCGCGGCGACGGTACTCTGGCCCCCATTGCCGCCGTGCCCGCCGTGGCCGAAGAGCCCGATGGCGTTTCCGCCCGCCCCGCCGGGGCCCCCATCATTGATGGCCGACTGCCCCCCAT
>NZ_LQPV01000013.1:0-84321 GCF_002101935.1 Mycobacterium sp. IEC1808
GGCCAGGCCGGGGGCGCGGGCGGCGCCGGGGGCGCGGGCGGGCGGGGCGGGTTGCTCGTGGGCGACGGCGGTGCCGGCGGCGCCGGCGGTGCCGGCGCACTGGGCGGCAATGGCGCGGTCGGCGGTACGGGCGGCGGTGGCGGCTTCAACGGCGTCGTGGGCGGCAATGGCGCCGCCTCCACCGACAACGTCGCCGTCGGGGGTAACGGCGGGGCCGGCGGCGCGGGCGGCACAGGCGGCACCGGCGGGCACGGGGGCGCCGGGGGCTCGGGCGGTGCCGGCGGTGCCGGCGGGTTGCTGGCCGGCAATGGCGGCAACGGCGGCGCCGGCGCCATCGGAGGCGCGGGCGGCCTCGGCGGTACGGGTGGCGCCGGCACGGACGGCGCCGCAGGCGCCAACGCGGTCAGCCTGAACGTCACGTCCACGGGCGGCAACGGCGGGAACGGCGGCAACGCCGGTCACGGCGGAACCGGCGGCGCCGGCGGCGACGGCGGTCACGGCGGCGCCGGCGGGGGCCACGGGCTACTGACCGGCCAGGCGGGCGCGGCCGGCGCCGGCGCCGGCGGCGGCACCGGTGGTGGGGGCGGCACCGCCGGTCAGATCGGCCTGGGTGGCGGGGCCGGCACCGGCAGCGCTCAGAACGGCACCCCGGGCATGGACGGTAAGGGCGGGATCGCCTTCAACGGGGGCACCGGCGCCAACGGCAAACAGGGCTGATCACCAACTCGTCTTGGGGGAATGCCGAGCATCTCGGCGACGCCGCCGCGGTGAGTTCCGGGCCCCCCGCGGGTCAGCATTCACATGGCCACCTTCATCACGATCGGTTACGGGGACGCGGCCGGGTACGACCGCGCCAGCGACGAATGCAAAGCGGCAGCGCACGCGCGCGACGACGCGCTGCGCGCGGCGGGGGCGCTCGTCGGAATTGCCGGACGCCCGGTTCAGGTGCGCAACCCGGAGGGCTCGGGCGTGCGGACCGACCCCGGGCCGTACCTGCGGTCGCCGCTGCCGATCGCCGGGTTCGCGGTGATAGAGGCCGACGATCTCGACGCGGCGATCGAGCGGGTGAGCCAAACCCCGTGCGCCGTCGCGCACGGCGTCGTCGAGGTGTGGCCGCTGGCGACCTGACCTACCAGGCGTTCCAGTGCGTGAGCTGCTCGGCGGGCAGCCGCTTGGCCGGCCGGAAGTCGGTGCCCTTGGTGTAGGCGATGGGGAACAACCCGCCCTGGCTGAATTTGTCGTACGGGATGCCGAGCACATCGGCGGCCTGCTTTTCGCCGTCGCGCAGCAGGTGCAGCGTCGTCCAGCAGGAGCCCAGGCCCCGCGACCGCAGCGCCAGGCAGAAGCTCCACACCGCGGGAAACAGCGACGCCCAGAACGACACGCCGCCCAGCGGCGACTTGTCCTCGCGGCCTTCGATGCAGGGGATCATCAGGACCGGCGCCTCGCCCATGTGCTCGGCGAGATACGTAGCGGAATCGCGGACCTTGCCCATCCGCTCGCCGCGGGTGTCGCCTTCGGCGTACTGGGCTCCCGGCGCGGCGAGGTAGCCGCGGGCGTTGGCCAGGTAGATGTCGCCGATCGCCTTCTTCTTTTCGGCGTCCTCGACGAACACCCACTGCCAGCCCTGCGAGTTTGACCCGGTGGGCGCCTGCAGCGCCAGGTCCAGGCATTCCATCAGCACCTCGCGGCCGACCGGCTTGTCGAAGTCGAGCCGCTTGCGGACCGAGCGGGTGGTGGTGAGGACTTCGTCGACGGACAGGTTGAGGGTCATGTGTGGAGACTACATTCGGGTCCATGAGCGTCGAACTGACACAAGAGGTTTCCGACAGGCTGACATCGGACCAGTACGGCTGGCTGACCACCGTTGCGAAATCGGGGCAGCCGGTGCCGCGGCTGATCTGGTTCTACTTCGACGGTGCCAAGCTGACCGTGTACTCCACGCCGCAGGCCGCCAAGGTCGCCCACGTCAAGGCGCACCCCGAGGTGAGCCTGAACCTGGACTCCGACGGCAACGGCGGCGGGATCATCGTCATCGGTGGCATCGCGGAGGTGGACGCCACCGACGTCGATTGCCGCGACGACGCACCGTACTGGGCCAAGTACGAGGAACTCGCCGCGAAATTCGGCCTTACCGAGGCGATGGCGACTTACAGCACCCGGCTCAAGATCACGCCGACGAAGGTGTGGACGACGCCGACCGGCTGAGCCGATTGGCTTCGCCGAACGCGCACCCACGGTGGAAGTCTCGCCAAAATCTCGCCACCAGTTCACGTTCGACGCAGGAGGGCGGGCTGACCCTCGGGGTCAGCTTGGGGGCGGCGGCCCGCCGGGCGGAATCGCCCCGCCGCAGCCACCGGGCGGCGGCGGCCCCGGCAGGGGTTCGTCGCCGCCGACGCAGTCGTAATAAAATTGCGGGCCGACAATCCAGGTTTTCATCCACTGGTGCCAAAACGACCCGTCGGGATACTTCTCGCCGTCGCACACCGCCAAATTGCCGTAACCCCATCGACCCCCCGGGCAGAAGCCCTTCGTCATGTCCGGCTGGTGCGGGTCGGGGGGATCGGCGCTGGCCACCGCGGGAGAAAGAACAAGCGCCGCAGCACAACCCAATATCGCCGCGCCGCGCCGAACGAGCTTGAGTTTCATTTCGACTCCCTTGACACATTGAAATCAATACAGCCGATTTTTCGAATAGCTTACGACGCGGCGGATTTGCTAGGTGCCTTTCCGCGCAAAAGCCGCTTAGCGTCGCCGAACGTGCAGCCACGGCGAAAATTTCGCCAAAACCTCGCCGCCAGTGCACGTTCGACGCGGCGGCGGCGGTGATCGGGCGGCCGTCGGCTCAGCGGAAGTCGCGCGACTTCGAGCCCACCGCCAGGCTGATCCGGCCCAGCCGCTCGGCCACGACGGTAATGGCGCCGCTGGCGTTCTGCACCTGCCCGCGGATCAGCAGCGCGGGGGCGGCGTTGGCCAGCTTGCGGTGTCGCGCCCACACCCCCGGCGTGCAGAGCACGTTGACCATCCCGGTCTCGTCCTCGAGGTTGATAAACGTCACCCCCTGGGCCGTCCCGGGCCGCTGCCGATGGGTCACCGCGCCGGCGATCAGCACGCGGTCGCCGTCGGGCACGGATGCCAGCGCGGCGGCGGGCACCACGCCCATCGCGTCGAGGTCCTCGCGCAGGAACTGCGTCGGGTAACTGTCCGGGGAGATGCCGGTGGCCCACACGTCGGCGGCGGCCAGCTCCAGCTCGCTCATCCCGGGCAGCGCCGGGATGTGCGACGACGAGCCCACGCCGGGCAACCGGTCCGGGCGTTGGGTGGCCGCGGCCCCGGCCGCCCACAGCCCCTCGCGCCGGGACATGCCGAAGCAGCCTAGCGCCCCGGCCGTGGCCAGCGCCTCGGTCTGTGGCACGGACAGCTGCAGCCGGGTGGTCAGGTCGAGCAGGGATGCGAACGGGCCGTTGGCCTTTCGTTCGTCGACCAACCGCTCGGCGAGGTCGTCGCCGATGTGGCGGACGGCGCCGAGGCCCAGCCGCACCTGGGTCCCGTTGTTCTCGAGGGTGGCGTGCGCCAGGCTGGCGTTGACGTCGGGACCGTGCACCGTGACGCCGTGCCGGCGCGCGTCGGCCACCAGCGACTGCGGCGAGTAGAAGCCCATCGGCTGCGCGCGCAGCAGCGCCGCGCAGAACGCCGCCGGGTGATGCAGCTTGAACCACGACGAGTAGAACACCAGCGACGCGAAGGACAGCGCGTGGCTTTCGGGGAAGCCGAAATTGGCGAAGGCCTCCAGCTTTTCGTAGGTCCGGTCGATCACGTCGTCGGGGGCGCCGTGCAGTTCGCGCATGCCGTCGTAGAACCGGCCGCGCAGCCGGCGCATCCGCTCGGTCGAGCGCTTGGAGCCCATCGCGCGGCGCAGCTGGTCGGCCTCGGCGGCGGAAAAGCCGGCGCAGTCGACGGCCAGCTGCATCAGTTGTTCCTGAAAAAGCGGCACCCCCAGCGTCTTTCGCAGCGCGGACTCCATGGACGGGTGGTCGTAGACGACCGGGTCGATGCCGTTGCGCCGCCGGATGTAGGGGTGTACCGACCCGCCCTGGATGGGCCCGGGGCGGATCAGCGCGACCTCCACCACCAGGTCGTAGAAGACCCGCGGCCGCAGCCTGGGCAGGGTGGCCATCTGCGCGCGCGACTCCACCTGGAACACGCCGACGGAATCGGCGCGGCAGAGCATCTCGTACACCGCTTCCTCGGAGAGGTCGAGGCGGGCCAGGTCGACCTCGATCCCCTTGTGCTCGGCGACCAGGTCGATGGCGTAGTGCAGCGCCGAGAGCATGCCCAGCCCGAGCAGGTCGAACTTCACCAAACCGATTGCCGCGCAGTCGTCCTTGTCCCACTGCAGGACGCTGCGGTTCTCCATCCGCGCCCACTCCACCGGGCACACGTCGGCGATGGGGCGATCGCAGATCACCATGCCGCCCGAGTGGATGCCCATGTGCCGCGGCAGGTTCCGGATCTGGTTGGCCAGGTCGATCACCTGTTCGGGGATGTCCTCGATGTCGGGGGAGTCGGCGAGCCCGTTCCAGTGGCTGATCTGCTTGCTCCACGCGTCCTGCTGCCCCTGCGAAAAGCCCAGGGCGCGGGCCATGTCGCGCACCGCGATCCGGCCGCGGTAGGTGATGACGTTGGCGACCTGGGCGGCGTAGTCGCGGCCGTACTTGTCGTAGACGTACTGGATGACCTTCTCGCGCTGGTCCGATTCGATGTCCATGTCGATGTCGGGCGGCCCGTCGCGGGCCGGCGAGAGGAAGCGCTCGAACAGCAGCTCGTTGGCCACCGGGTCCACCGCGGTGACCCCGAGGGCGTAGCAGACGGCGGAGTTGGCCGCCGATCCCCGGCCCTGGCACAGGATGTTGTTCTGGCGGCAGAACCGGGCGATGTCGTGCACCACCAGGAAGTAGCCCGGAAAGCTCAGGTGTTCAATGACTTTCAGTTCGTGCTCGATCTGGGCGTAGGCGCGCGGCGCCGATTCCGGGAGCCCGTAGCGCTCGCGCGCGCCCGCCATGGTCAGCTGCCGCAGCCAGCTGTCCTCGGTGTGCCCGTCGGGCACGTCGAACGGCGGCAGCTGCGGCGCGATGAGTGCCAGCCCGAACGCGCACTGCTCGCCGAGTTCGGCGGCGGCGGTCACCGCGTCCGGGCCCCCAAAAGGCATATGCCCGAACAGCCGGGCCATCTCCTCGCCGGAGCGCAGGTGCGAGCCGCCCAGCGGGGCGAGCCACCCGGCGGCCGAATCCAGGGACTCCCGGGCCCGGATGGCGCCCATCGCCATGGCCAGCCGGCCCCGCGACGGACGGGCGAAGTGTGCCCCGGTGGTGGCGACGACGCCGACGCCGAAGCGCGGCGCGATCCCGGCCAGCGCGGCGTTGCGTTCGTCGTCGAGCGGGTGACCGTGCCGGGTCAGCTCGACGCTGACCCGGTGCGCGCCGAACCGGTCCACCAGGTCGGCGAGCGCCCGCTCCGCCGCGTCGGGGCCGCCCTGGTAAAGCGCCTGGCGCACATGGCCTTTGCGGCAGCCGGTGAGGATGTGCCAGTGTCCGCCGGCGGCCTCGGTCAGCGCGTCGATGTCGTAGCGCGGCTTGCCCTTCTCCCCGCCGGCCAGGTGCGCCGCGGCCAGCTGCCGCGACAGCCGTCGGTAACCCTCCGGGCCGCGGGCCAACACCAGCAGGTGGGGGCCGGGCGGGTTGGGCTGCTCGGTGCGCGCGCCCGGCCCCAGCGAGAGTTCGGCGCCGAAGACGGTGCGCAGCTCGAGTTCGGCCGCCGCCTCGGCGAACCGCACCGCCCCGTACAGGCCGTCGTGGTCGGTCAGCGCCAGGGCGCGCAAGCCCAGCCGGGCGGCCTCCTCCACCATCTCCTCGGGGGTGCTGGCGCCGTCGAGGAAGCTGAACGCCGAGTGCGCGTGCAGCTCGGCGTACGGGACGGAGGAGCGGGCCGGCCGGGTGTCGTCGGGCGGCTGGTACGTCCCGCGCCTGCGCGACAACGGGGCGTCCTCGGGAGGATCCGCCGGAGCGCCGGCGTGGCGCGGCTTGCCGTCGAGCACCCGCTCCATTTCCGACCAGCTCAGCGGCCCATTAAACCAACCCACGTCGCCGAGTCTACTCGAATGTATGTTCGATTTAACCCCGGCTCATGACAACGGTTGTTAAACGGATCTTCAACTCCTAAACAAGGTCTTAACGCTGCGGGGCCTACCGGGCATAACCTGCCGCGCAGATACTGGTACAAGATCAAAATTCGACGGCGGGGACTGAGCATGGCGCAGGTGAAGACACTGGACACGGCGTTCCCCGATCAGCATGCCAGCCTGGCGATCGGGGCGGTCGCCATCGTCGACGGTCCGGCCCCCGATGACGAACTACTGAAAGATCTTCTGGCGCAACGACTTCCGTCGATTCCGCGGTGCACGCAGGTGCTGCGAACCCAGGACTTCGAGTGGATCGACTGCCCGGGGCTCGATTTCGCCCATCACGTGCGCCGGGTGGCGGTTCGGCGACCGGGCGATGACGCCGAACTGTCGCGGGCCATCGCCCATGCCCTGGAGCGCCCCCTCGACCTGGACCGTCCGCTGTGGGAGTGCTGGGTCATCGAGGGGCTGCGCGGCAACCGGTGGGCGATCCTGATGAAGGTCCATCACTGGCTGGCCGACGGCCACTCCGCCGCCCACCTGCTCACTCGGCTTTGCGACGACGCCGACCGGGACACGTTCGCCAATCACGCCGGTCCGAAAGGGGTTTCGCCGACACAGGACCACAAGCGCGGCTGGACCGACGCGCTCGGGCGGGCTGCGGGGCTGGCGGACTCCCTCGTCGGGGCGGTGTGGCCGGCGGCGCGGCCTGCGGTCGGCGCGGTCACCACCATGCGTAAGTACGGCACGGTGCGGGTGCCGCGCGCCGACGTCGACCGCGTGTGCCGCAAATTCGGGGTGACCGTCAACGACGTTGCGCTCGCGGCCATCACCGAGGGCTTCCGTACGGTCCTGCTGGGCCGCGGCGAACAACCGCGGGCCGACTCGCTGCGCACCCTGGTGCCGATGCCGATGCGATCGGCGATGCTGCCGTATCTGCCCGTCGAGCACGAGGACCCGGTCCAGCTGCTGCGGGCCGTGCAGGACCAGTGGAAGGCCAAGCACACCGACGAGCCAGGCCTCGTCGAGTCGGCGCTCAACATGTTGCCGACGATGTTGCGCAGCAACGTGATACAACTGCTGGCGCGGCTGCCGCACCGCGCGATCGTGACGCTGGCGACCAACGCGCCGGGTCCCCGCCACCAGCTGCGCCTGATGGGCCGGACGTTGGAGCGCTTCCTGCCGATTCCCCCGACCGCCGTGCGGCTGAGCACCGGGGTCGGCGTGCTCAGCTACGGCGACGAAGTGGTGTTCGGCATCACCGGCGAATGCGACGCCGCCGCCGACGTCAAGCAGCTGGCCGCCGGCATCGAATTGGGCGTGGCGCGGCTGGTGGCGCTGAGCCAGGACTCGGTGTTGCTGTTCAGCAAGGAACGTCGGCGCAGGAGCAAGGCCCGGGCGTTTCCGAACCGGTCGCAGCGCGCGCACCCGTCGTCGCTGCGCTGACCCGGGCCCGGTGGCCGTGGTCACCGTGAGAGGGTGGATCGGTGCCCACCTTGGAGCCGGTCACCATCGACCCTCGCCGTCACGACGCGGTGCTGTTCGACGCCGCATTGGGGTCCACCGAGGCACTGGTCGGGCAATTGCGGGATGCCGGCGTCGACACCGGCGGCTTCTCGTCGAGCGACGATCTCGTGGGTGACGGCGTGCGCCCGGGCCGGAGCGTCGTCGTCACCAGCGACCCGGCCGTCGTCCGGGCGGCGCGCGAGCACGGGTTCGCGTTGGTCATCGGTGTCGCCCCGGCGGGTGACGCCGATGCGGTCGTCGAAGACCTCGACCAGATCGCGGTGCGCACCGGGGACCGCCGGATGTCGGAGCTGCCGGACGCGCTGGGGGCGCTCGACGCCCTGGCCGACCGCAGCCCGGCCGTGTTCTACGACTTCGACGGCACGCTGTCCGAGATCGTGAACGACCCGGACGCCGCGAGGCCGGTCGCCGGCGCCGTCGAGGCGCTGCGGAACCTGGCCGCGCAATGCCCGGTCGCGGTGCTGTCCGGGCGCGACCTCGCCGACGTGACCAAGCGCCTCGGCGTGCCCGGCATCTGGTATGCGGGCAGCCACGGTTTCGAGTTGACCGCGCCCGATGGCTCACACCACCAAAACGAGGACGCGGCGGCGGCCGTCCCGGTGCTCGAGGAGGCAGCCGCCGAACTCCGCGAGCGGCTGGGCTCCATTCCCGGAATCGTCGTGGAGCACAAGCGCTTCGGCGTCGCCGTGCACTACCGCAACGCCGCCCGTGATCGCGTCGCCGAGGTCGCCGCGGCCGTGCGGACGGCGGGCCGGCGCGACGCGCTTCGGGTGACCACGGGCCGCGAGGTCATCGAGCTGCGCCCGGACATGGACTGGGACAAGGGAAAGACCCTCCGCTGGGTGCTCGAGCACCTACGCGAGGCCGGCCCCCTGGTGCCGATCTACCTCGGCGACGACATCACCGACGAGGACGCGTTCGACGCCATCCGCGCGGACGGTGTCCCGATCCTGGTGCGGCACAACGAGGACGGTGACCGCGCCACCGCCGCGCTCTACGCGCTGGACACCCCCGCGCAGGCCGCCGAGTTCACCGACCGGCTGGCGGAGCGATTGGCGAGCACGCGGACATAGCCATCGCCTTCGGTCTGCCGACCGCCCGGGCTAGCCCGCGTACTCCACGGCGCCGTCGTCGAGCACCACGCGCGCGGGGTTGCCTTCGGCGCCGGACGCCTCGGTGCGGAACACGGCCTTGCCGGGCTCCGTCCGCCAGATGAGCGTGGTCAGCGTCTCGCCGGGAAACACCGGCGAGCTGAACCGGGCGTCGATCGAGGTGACGTTGGCGGCCACCCCCTTGCCCAGCTCGGCGACCAGTGCACGGCCCGCCACCCCGTAGCTGCACAGCCCGTGCAGGATCGGCTTGGGGAAACCGGCCAGCTCGCGGGCGAACCACGGGTCGCTGTGCAGCGGGTTGCGGTCACCGGACAGCCGGTAGATCAGCGCCTGATCCTCGCGGGTGGGCAGCGGGAGGCGCGCGTCGGGCTCGCGGTCGGGGATCTCCGGCGCGACCGGCCGCTGGCCGGGCACTCCCCCGAAACCGCCCGCGCCGCGCACGACGAAGGTGGTCGTCGTTTCGGCGATCAGCGTCCCCGAGTCCGGGTCGGTGCCACGGGCGCGCAGCATCACGACCGCGTTCTTGCCCTCGCCCTTGTCCTGAATGTCGGTGACCTCGGAGACCACCGACAGCTTCCCCGCGGGCGGCAGCGGCGCGTGCAACCGGACGCCCTGCGATCCGTGTAAGAGCATGGCCCAGTTGAACGTTCCGATCTTGCCCGCCGCCCCGAACGCCGGGCAGCAGATCACCGCGTAGGTGGGCAGCACCTGCTGGGTGATGTCATGGCTGTTCTCGGTGGTGAACGACAGGTCGTCGGTGCCGCAACCGACGCCGAGCGCGTAAAGCAGCGTCTCCCGGTCCGTCCATTCGAACAGCATTGGGTCGCTCATCGCGCCGACCGCACTCGGGTCAATCGCCATAGGGGGCTCCTTTCGAGGATTTTCTGCACCTAACCATCGCAAACCCTTCCCCCCGGCACCGTCGGCAGGGCAGGCTATCGACATGCGCAAGGGGAGCATGTTCTGGAAATTCGTGGCCGCGCTCGCCGCGGTGATGATCGTCGGCGCCTGCGGCGGATCACCACAGGTGCGCAGCATCACGATCACGTTCATCCGGCATGCGCAGTCGGAGGCCAACGCCAGCGGGATCATCGACACCAGCGTCCCGGGTCCCGGACTGAGCCCGGAGGGCAAGTCCCAGGCCGAGCAGGTCGCGCATCAGCTCGGCCGCGAGCACTACGACGCCGTCTACGCCTCCACCATGACGAGGGCCCAGCAGACCGCGGCGCCGTTGGCCGCCGAACTGGGCAAGCAGGTGGAGGTGCTGCAGGGCATCCAGGAGATCAACGCCGGCTGGTTCGAGGGCAAGCCGATCTCGATGGACCCGACGACGTACCTGCTGGCCCCGGCGGACTGGCTGGCGGGCGACACCCAGAACAGCATCCCGGGCTCGATCTCCGGCAAGGAGTTCAACGACCGGTTCACCGGTGCGGTGCAGAAGATCTACGACAGCGGTCACAGCAAGCCGGTGGTGTTCGCGCACCTGTACTCCATCGAGTACTGGGTGCTGATGAACGTGAAGAACGCCAAGGACAGCCTGCGCACCAGCCACCCGCTGCCCAACACCGGCCGCGTGGTCATCAGCGGCAACCCGGCGACCGGCTGGACGCTCGAGGATTGGGACGGCATCCGCAACTTCAACGGCTGACCGCTACCATGACCGAATGCGGTATGTCGTTACCGGCGGTACCGGGTTTATCGGTCGCCGCGTTGTGTCTCGTCTGCTAGGCACCGAGCCCGACGCCGAGGTCTGGGTGCTGGTTCGCCGCCAGTCGCTGGGACGGTTCGAACGCCTCATCGTCGACTGGGGTGAACGGGTCAAGCCGCTGGTCGGCGAGCTGCCGGAGCTGGGCCTGACCGACGAGACGCTGGCCGAGCTGGGCCGCGTCGACCACCTCGTGCACTGCGCGGCGGTCGACGCCGAGGGCACCCGCGCGGTCATCGAGCTGGCGACGCGGCTGGACGCCACGCTGCACCACGTGTCGTCGATCGCCGTGGCGGGCGACTTTCGCGGCGAGTACACCGAGGACGACTTCGACGTCGGCCAGCAGCTGCCGACTCCCTATCAGCGGACGACGTTCGAGGCCGAGTTGCTGGTGCGGTCGACACAAGGGCTGCGCTACCGCGTCTACCGCCCGGCGGTCGTGGTGGGCGATTCGGTCACCGGCGAGATGGACAAGGTCGACGGGCCGCACCACTTCTTCGGCGTCCTGGCCAAGCTGGCGGCGCTTCCCCGGTTCACCCCGATCGTGCTGCCCGACACGGGGCGCGCCAACATCGTCCCGGTCGACTACGTGGTCAACGCCCTGGTGGCGCTCATGCACGCCGAGGGGCGCGACGGCCGGACGTTCCACCTGACCGCGCCGAAAACCGTTGGGCTGCGCGGCATTTACCGCGGTGTCGCCAAGGAGGCCGGCCTGCCGCCGATGCGCGGGTCGCTGCCCGGCGCGGTGGCCGCGCCGGTGCTCAAGGTGCGCGGCCGCGCCAGGGTGCTGCGCAACATGGCGGCCACCCAGCTCGGGATCCCCGCCGAGATCTTCGACGTCGTCGACCTGAAGCCCACGTTCGTCAGCGACGAGACCCGAAAAGCCTTGCGGGGCACGGGAATCGAAGTCCCGGAGTTCGCCAGCTACGCGCCCGCGCTGTGGCGATACTGGGCCGAGCACCTGGACCCCGACCGGGCGCGGCGCGACGACCCGAGGGGCCCCTTGGAGGGCCGGCACGTCATCATCACCGGCGCGTCTAGCGGGATCGGGCGGGCGTCGGCGATCGCGGTCGCGGAAAAGGGTGCGACGGTGTTCGCGCTGGCCCGCAACGCCGACGCGCTCGACGAGCTGGTCGCCGAGATCCGCGCGGGCGGCGGGCAGGCGCATGCGTTCGCCTGCGACGTCACCGATTCCGCGTCGGTCGAGCACACCATCAAGGACATCCTGGGCCGCTTCGACCACGTCGACTACCTGGTCAACAACGCCGGCCGGTCGATCCGGCGCTCCGTGGTCAACTCAACCGACCGGCTGCACGACTACGAGCGGGTGATGGCGGTCAACTACTTCGGCGCGGTGCGCATGGTGCTGGCACTACTGCCGCACTGGCGCGAGCGGCGGTTCGGTCACGTGGTCAATGTGTCCAGTGCGGGCGTGCAGGCCCGCAACCCCAAATACAGTTCGTACCTGCCGACCAAGGCGGCGCTCGACGCGTTCGCCGACGTCGTGGGGTCGGAGACGCTGTCCGACCACATCACGTTCACCAACATCCACATGCCGCTGGTCCGCACGCCCATGATCGCGCCGTCGCACCGGCTCAACCCGGTTCCCGCGATCAGCCCCGAGCGCGCGGCGGCGATGGTGGTGCGCGGCCTCGTCGACAAGCCGGCCCGCATCGACACGCCCCTTGGCACCCTGGCGGAGGCCGGCAACTACTTCGCGCCCAGGACGTCGCGGCGCATCCTGCACCAGCTCTACCTCGGCTACCCGGATTCCGCCGCGGCCCGCGGGCTGCCCACCGAAGACCCCACGCCGCGTCGCCGGCCACGGCGCCCGGTGCGCGCCGTCACCGGCGTCCGCACGCCGCGACCGGTCAAGCGGCTGGTGCGACTGGTGCCCGGAGTGCACTGGTAAACCCGGGGTTTTAGCCCGGCCGGTTTGCGGTATTCCGGCGCGATGGTCCTTTGCGAAAAGTGGACGGACGCCGACGCGGTGGCCGCCGCGGGCCGGCTGGTCGCCACGACCGGCGTCGCCGTGCTGCCGTCGTTCGACGTGACGCGCAGCCTCGAGGTCGGCCGCGAAGAGTGGACGCGGTTCGCCCGGCATTGGCGGCAGCTGGCGCCCGACCCCTACGCGGCCGAGCTGGGGGTCCGGCGGCTGCGGCGCTACGGCCAGTACTCGTTCCGCGACGGCGTGCTGCGCCCGATGCCCAAGCTCGCGTTCGTCCAACCGCAGGACTCCAACCCGCTCTACGTCGGCAGGGACCGTGAGTTCGAGCCGCTGACCGACGCGTTTGCCGCGGATCCCCTGCTGCACAAGGTGATCGGGCTGCTGGCCCGGGTGGCCGCCGCCCTGGACGACGTGGCCGACTGGAACGTCAAGGTGCACCCGTTTCGCATCCGATGCTGCACGGACGATAACGGCAGCCCGACGCCCGAGGGCCTGCACCGCGACGGCGTCACGCTGGTCAGCTCGCTGCTGATCGGGCGGCGCAACGCCATCGGCGGCGAGAGCACGGTGTGCGACCTCGAGGGTCACCGGCTGCTGGCGACGACGCTGGCCGAGCCGGGGACGCTGATGCTGGGTGACGACCGCCGCACCCTGCACGCGGTGTCGCCGATCCGGCCGATCGACGGCTCCGGGCCGGCGCAGCGCGACGTACTGGTGATCACGTTCGCGTCCGCCTGGCCGTAAACTCACGGCGGTGAACGCCATCTTCGTCGACGTCGACACCGGCATCGACGACGCAATGGCATTGATCTACCTGCTGGCCAGCGCCGACGCCGACGTGGTGGGCATCGCCTCCACCGGCGGCAACATCCACGTCGAGCAGGTCTGCGAAAACAACCTGCGCTTGCTCGAATTGTGCCGGGCCCCAGCGATACCCGTATCCAAGGGCGCCGATGACCCGCTGTGCGGCCACTGGCCGCATCACTCGAAGTTCCACGGCCCCAACGGTCTGGGATATGCCGAGCTCCCCCGCACCGACCGGCGGCTCACCGACCACGACGCCACCGCCGCGTGGGTGGCCGCGGCGCGCGCCTATCCCGGGGAGCTGGTCGGGCTGGTCACCGGCCCGCTGACCAATCTGGCGCTCGCGCTGCGCGCCGAACCGGCGCTGCCGGCGCTGCTGCGACGGCTGGTGATCATGGGCGGCTCGTTCGGCGGCGACATAAACCCGATGGCCGAGTGGAACATCCGGGTCGATCCCGAGGCGGCCGACGAGGTCTTCGCCGGCTGGGCTGGGCAGCAACGACTTCCGATCGTCTGCGGCTTGGACCTCACCCGGCGCGTCGCGATGACACCCGAGATCCTGGCCGAGCTCGCGGCCGCCGCGGGTCCGTCGCCACTAGTTCCGGTGATCGAGGACGCGATGCGGTTCTACTTCGAGTCCCACGAGGTCCGCGGGCACGGCTACGTCGCGTACATGCACGACCCGCTGGCCGCCGCGGCGGCGCTGGACCCGCAGCTGATCACGACCCGGGCGGCGACGGTGGACATCGAGCTGGCGGACACCCCGACCCGGGGCGTGACGACCCCCGATTGGTCGGGCGAGCGAAAAGCCAATGCCCTGATCGGTGTTGACGTGGACGCCGCGGCGTTCTTCGAGGACTTCATCGAGCGGGTCGCGCCGTTCGCGTGCGGGCTCGCCTGACCGTGCGGATGTCGATCAGGTTGTTGGGATGGTCCGAGTTCGGCGGGGCTGCGGGCACATCGTCGTCACGGCGGGCCGGGTGGCCGTAGCCAGCGACATGCCGGTAAGACCAGACCAAGTCATCGGCCTCGCTGCCGACTTTTGATACGGCCCTCGACGCGGCCTCTGACACGGCGCCGACCATCCGACTCAGGTGGAGCACCGTGGCATGCGCAGCTTCGAGGACGGCGCCCGTTGCTCGTGCGAGGACGTCGTCGACCTGCCGGCCGATTTCAGCCGCCATCCATACTCCTTCACCGAACACCGAATGACTTCGACTGCCACGGTACCGAAAGCTTGACCACCGGGCCGTTCGCGCGCGGGCTCGGCGCTAGGAGGCCCAGGGTCCGACACCACCGACCTTGTCGATGCGGATGCGTGTCAGGAACCCCGGCGGCGCGCCCTCGGGTACGAATTCCACATCGGGACATAGCGTCTGGGCGAGCTCCTTCAGGAGTTCGGGGGCGCCTCCCTCGACGATCCGGCCGGTCCCATTGATCGAGAGCCACAGCGAAATCGGTTGACCGGGCCGGCCGGGTGACACGATGTTGAGGGCCACGCGGGGATCGTTGCGGACATTGCGAACCTTCTTGTTTCCCGAGAGGTGTGCGACGACGAGTTCGTCTCCGTCCGGCGTCGACTGCAATGCGACCCAGACAAGGCTCACCTGGGGGCTGCCGTCGGGATTGAGAGTGACCAGGGTGGCATCGGCACCCTGGCCAATAAGTTCACGAGCGGATTCGTTGAGCTCCACGTGTCACGACCCCCACGCGTCGCGCGTCGGATCGGGCACACCGAAGCCCTCGGTCCATGTCTCGCGGTCACCGAGTGCGTCGATGGTGACGAGCGGGTTCCAGTACTCGCGATAGCGCCAGATCTTTCCGCCTTTGGCTTCGACGATCAGCACGAAGCTCTGGTTATATGGCGCGCCGGTTCCCGGGGCGTGGCCCTTGACGCTGAACTCGATCACCGCCGCATTCGGGTCCTGCATCGGAAACAGCCGGATCGTGTCCAGCGTGTCGACGGCCACTCGGCTGACGTCCTTCATATAGCCGAGGATCTCGGCTCGGCCGCGATAGACGGATTTGCGCCCCAAGGGAGCAAACGGGAAGAAGAGTTCGCCGTCTTCGGCCCACAGTTCGATCCATTCCTCCCAGCGCTTCTCGACCAGCAGGGTTTGATAGGCGCCTACGAGTTGTAGCATCGCGGCGCGCGTGTCGTCGTCTCCGGACGATGCCGGGCGCCGCTCGAGAGCGTCCCAGTTCGCCGGTGCATCATCGAGGTCGATCTCAAAGGTTTCCACGAACCGTGCGGTCTGCATTTGGCTGCCGATGATGAGAATGATGGCAATGAGGTCACTGTCGCTGACGTAGTCGCGTGCCGCCGTCAGCACGGGTTCGGAAACTTTTGTGCGGTAGTAACATTCGTCGACGAAGCGCAGGACAGTGGCCTTGCGCGAGTCCAACCGCGTCTGGTCGCCCGCCTCGACAGCGCGCAGTTCAGGGTCGGTCAACCCGGCCGCACGCGCCTTGTCGCGGTGCTGAAGTCGTTCGTACTCGCTGTCGCAGAGCGCGGCGACCCGCATCATGACCAGCTCTCGCAGCTGCGGATCCAGGTCGCACGTGGCGTAGGTGCCGGCGAGCCGGAACTTCGCCGCGACGATCCGCGGATCGGTATTGACCAGGCCGCGAGCGAGATTGGACGGCAACAGATCGAATGCCGCCCGTTCCTCGGGTGCCATCGTGTTCTCGTCGACGAGGTTTATGCGTGCCATCGTTGAGCTCCTGTTCACGTACGGACTTTGTCGTCGAGCCAGTCACAGATGTCCCGCTGGGCGACCCCGAGAGCATCGAGCTGACAATGCGCGCAGCCCGGCGTCCCGGGCGGGTACACCACGAGTGTCTTGTCCGGGCAGCCGATGTCGTCGTACACGGCCTGCGCGTGCGACACCGGGGCGAGCACGTCGCTGCCTCCATGCAGGATGAGGACCGGCGCCGACACCTCTTCCAGCACCGCCGGACCGAGCTGAAACTTGCTGCCGCGCTCCAGCAGCGCCTCGACTCCGTCGACGCCCAGGAAGCGTTCGGCCTGACGGATCCTGCTTGCGGCCCGGCCGCTGCCGGTCGCATTCAGCAGGGACGGGTCGAATCCGATTGCGGCGCCCCAGATCACCGTCGCCTTGAGTCGGCGTTCGAACGCCGCGGCCCGAGCCGCGTAATACCCACCAAGGCTCGAGCCGATCAATACGATGCGGTCTGCGTCGACACCGGGCTGCGCCCGCAGGTAGTCCACCGCCGCGGCGGCAGCGGTCTCGAAATCGTGTCGGCCGAAAATGCCCCGCTGCTTCGCGGCGCCCTGTCCCGGGCCGTTCAGCAGCAGCACGCCGTAACCACGCTCGGCGAGGGCGGCGCCGATCTTGAAGTACTGCTCCTCGGCCCAGGCATCGATACCACCGACATCGATGACCGTCGGGGCACCGCGAGACGACGTCTCGGGCAGACACAGGTATCCCGGAAGTGAGGCGTCCTCGTACGGCACCTCAACGGGGCGGAACGTCGGCCTCATACGCGCCGAGGCCTCGCGGAAGCAGCGGACCGACTCCGACAGTCCGGGCGGCACGTCCGCGTCACCGGCGATGTCTGCCATCTGACCCGAGATCCGGTGGTAAATAGTGGCTCTCAGATAGAGGTCGCGGGCTGTCACGTCGTGCCCGCCGGCCGCCGAGGTGCGTGCCGACGCCTCGATCCGGTCGGCCAGCTCGGAAAATCCCGTCTGCCATGCCGCGTTGTCGCCCACCGGCAGGGTGCGGGCCACGGCATGTACTTCGCTGAAATCGGCCCCCCTGACGTAGCAGTACGAGAACAGCCGCAGCATCTGGGTGGACCACTCGAGGTTGTCTGGGAAGTATTCGAATGCACCGAAGGGAATTTCGCCGCTCGGTGCAGTGCGGGCCATCGCTCACTTACCATCCATTCGTATAATGAGACACTGTCTCACTGCTGGAGTATCGTGTTGGGCGAGCCGCCTGTCAAACCACAAGGGGCGAGATCGGAGGGAGCATGCCGGAAACGACCCAAATCTCAACAGGTCTCGACGACGGCCGGACGTTATCTCCGACGGTCACCAATCGGGTCGTGACCCTGTTGGGCCTCGTCGGCCGTCACGAGGGCGGGATTGGTGCCCGCGAGGCGGAGCGTGCCACGGGCATTGACCGCTCGGCGGTGAGCCGGATCTTTCGCCAACTGGAGAGCCTGGGGTGGGTAGAGCAGGTCGACGACCGCGGAACCTATACGGTGGGGCCGGAGATGTTCGCGGTTGCGGCCGCAGTCCGAGAACACGACTCCATCTGGCGCGCCGCCGCGCCGCTGCTGCGCAAACTCACCGATCGCTTCGATGAAACCACGTACCTGGCCAGGCGGCGTGACCATCAGGTCGTGTTCCAGGACAAGGTCGACTGCTCCCAGCCGATCCGCTATGTCGTACAGCTCAACGAGCCGTTCCCCCTGACGACCGGCGCCGCCGGCCGTGCGATCCTTTCCGCCCTGCCGCACAGGGAAATCGACGAGGTGCTCGCTCTCGGCCTCCGCGCATACACCCCCACGAGCATCACCGATCCCGACAAATACCGGGCTCAGCTGAATCGAGACCGGCGACTCGGGTACGCCTACTCCAAGAGCGGGTGGATCCAGCGCGGCGCCGGCGTGGCGTCCCCATTCTTCGACGCGTCCGGAGCCTGCAGTGGCGCGATCACGCTGAGCGCCCCGATTGACCGGCTGGCACCGGCGGCGGTCCGCAGCATCGGTCCCGCTGTTCGCGATGCGGCCCAACAGCTTTCGCATCGACTCGGATACTGCGGGAAGCGGTGGGGCGTGGGGTGATGACTGCGCCGCCTACGATCGCCACCGTAAAGGAACTGGGCCTCAGATATAGCAATTGGGGCCGGTGGGGTGAGGACGACCAGCTGGGCACCCTCAACCATCTCACGCCCCAGCACGTTGTCGAGGCCGCGCGCCTCGTTCGCACCGGGAGGATTGTGGGAATGGGGCTGCCGATCGACGAGGCCGGTCCGCAGTCGGGCGCAGGTGCGCTCGGACGGTTCAATCCGATCCATCTGATGATCCGCGACGGCGCTGACGTGGCGGCCGGCACGATGATCCGCGATTTCTACGGCGGTGAAGACCGGCACCTGCGCGGCACCGACGACGTGTTGATCATGCCGTTGCAGAGCGGCACCCAGTGGGATGCCCTCGCGCACATCTTCTTCGAGGGCAAGATGTACAACGGCTACGAACCCGACCAAGTCGGCAGCAAAGGCGCGCTGAAGAACGACATCACCGGTGGTTGTGACCGAATGATCGGTCGCGGAGTGCTTCTCGATGTTCCTGCCGCCCACGGACTGCCCTGGCTCGAGCCTGGGTATGCGATCACCTCCGAGGACCTCGAGGAGTGTGAACGGCGCCAGGGCGTCGTCGTGGGGCGGGGCGACTTCGTGTTCGTCCGCACCGGCCAGATGGCACAGGTACGGGGTCGGGGCACCTGGGGTGACTATGCGGGAGGCCCGGCCCCCGGCCTCGGTCTGGCGGCGGTGCCCTGGATAGGCGACCGCGAGATCGCGGCCCTGGCCACCGACACGTGGGGAATGGAGGTGCGCCCGAACGAGACGCCCGACACCAACCAGCCGCTGCACATCATTTTCCTTGTGTACATGGGGCTTTGGGTCGGGGAGATCTTCGACTTCGAACCCATTGCGCTGGCCTGCGCCGAGGAGCAGCGCTGGGAATTCCTGTTTTCGGGCCCGCCCCTGCGGATCACCCGCGCCGTCGGCTCTCCGCTCACGCCGGTCGCCGTGTTCTGAGGCTTACTCATAACTTCCCTCCAAATACCAGCGCCGCTGGCGGTAGCACAGCAGAAACGCCCGTTCGTCCTCCAGCAGGACCTGGGCGCGGGCGGCGCGGCCCTTCGCTTCGGGATCCCACCACCGCTCGTCGACCGGCCACGGCCCGGCCCACCAGCGCAGCCCCTGGTCCCGGCCGCGCACGGTCAGATGGGCGGGGTCGGCCGAGAACATCCCCCGGGCGGTGACGCGTACCGGATTGCCCTGGGCGTCAAGCAGATCCACCGGGTCGTCCAGCAGCACCGCCGGCGACGGCTCGGGCAGCTGCCCGGGCCACGGCGGACCGGGGTCGGCGTGCGGCACCGGCTCGTCGCCCAGCGGGGTCAGGGTGATGCGCTCGGCGGGCCCGCGGCCGCCGGACAGCACCGGCACCCGCACCGCCTCCGGGCCGAGCAGGCCCTGCACCCGCACCAGCGCCCGACGGGCCCGCAGCCTGTCCTCCTCGCCGAGCCCACCCCACAGCGGCAACTGCAGCGCCTCGGCGGACACCACCTCCACCGCCTGCAGCCGCAACAGCGTCACCGGCGCGGTCGGGCGCGGGGCGCGGTCGGATCGGCTGCTCAACCATCCGTCCAGCTGCCAGCGCACCCGGTCGGCGGTGGCGTCCTCGGTCAACGGCTCGGCGCACCGCCATACCCGTTGCAGCTCTTCGCCGTTGGCGGTGACGGCGTGGATGGCCAGCCGGGTGCAGCCCACACCCGCGGCCATCAGCGCCTGATGCAGCGCGCCGGCCAGGAAGCGGCCGGCGAAGGCCGCGGCATCGACCCGGTCGATCGGCGGGTCACAATCCAGCACCGCCTCGAGCTCCGGCGGCGGCTCGCGCCCGGACGGCCCACGCTCCGGTTCGCCGCGGGCGAACCGGTGCGCGGCCATCCCGTCGGCGCCGAACCGGGAGGCCACGTCGGTCCGAGACAGCGCGGCGAATTGCCCGATGGTGCGAATTCCCATCCGCCACAACAGATCCGTCAGCTCTTCTCGCCCCGGACCGGACAGGCTCGGCTCGGTGGCGAGCTGCCGGATCGACAGCACCGACAGGAACCTCGCGTCGCCCCCCGCCTCGACGATCCGGCCCGCCCGCGCGGCGAAGACCGCGGTGGACAGCTGGTCGGCGATGCCCACCTGGCACTCGGCACCGGCCGCGGCCACCGCGTCGATCAGCCGCTCGGCGGCCTGCTCCTCGGACCCGAAGTAGCGGGCCGCCCCGCGCACCGGCAGCACCAGCAGCCCGGGCCGCAGCACCTCGGCGCGGGGCACCAGGTCGTCCACCGCGGCGATCACCGGTTCGAAGAAGCGGGCGTCGCGGTCGGCGTCGGCGGGCGCGACGTGCAGTTGCGGACAACGCGCCGCCGCCTCCCGTCGCCGCAGCCCGCGCCGCACTCCCGCCGCGCGGGCGCCCGACGAGCAGGCGATCACCCGGTTGGCCAGCGTGACCGCGATCGGGGCCGTCGCGGGCAGGTCCGCCGCGGCAGCCGCCGCGACCGCCGGCCAGTCCATGCACCAGATCGCCAGGGCCCGGGATGCCACGGGAGTCACCCCGCCCGCGCCCGGCCGATCACCCGTCTGCCCGCGCACACTCCGCTGATCTGCAGCCGCACCCTGCCGATCCGGCCGAAGCCCGGGGCGGGAACCCCTGAAGAAGCCGAAGTGATCTCATAGCCGCAGACCCGGGCCGCGAGCCGCGTCGGCGCCCCCTGCCAGTCGCCGTCGGTGACCAGCAGGGTGCATCCCTTGTTGCGGGCCCGCGCCACCACCGCCCGCGCCCGGGTGTGCGACACCTGCCGCCCGCCCAGGCCGAGCACCACCAGGTCCATGCCGTCGATGAGCACCGCGGCCACCTCGACCGGATCGGTTCCGGGATCCGGTATCACCGCGAGCCGGCTCAGGTCCGCCCCCATCTCCGCCGCGGCCAGCAGCCCGATGTCTGGCTGGCCGACGATGGCGACGTTGCCCCCGGCCGCCGTCACCGAGGCCACCATGCTCAGCAGCAGCGACCGGGCCCCCGAGCACACTGCCACCGTCCCGCGCGGCAACGGCACCGGCAGCGAATCCGCCAGCCACCGCGGGAGCGCCACCACGGATTCCGAATCCGGCAGCGGGTCGGGGGCTCCCCCGGACATTGCAGCCATCCGCCTGCGCAGCGATTCCAGCTGCTCAGCGCGGTTATCGGAGGCCAAAGCCGCGGTCATGACTGCCTCCTGTTCGAATGTATGTTCGATACATTCGCGAGTAAACACCCACCCTCCGACAAGCGTCAAGAAACGTGAGAGGCTGCTTTATGCGGTCGTTGCTGGTGTGGCTGATGGTGCTTTTTTGCTGCACTTTTTCGGCTCCGAGCGGCGCCGCTCCCTGCCGACCGGCGGAGCTGTTCGCCACCGACAACACCGATCCCCTGTTTGAGGCGCAGGCCACCGCGACGATCGCGCTCGGCGGCGCGACGGTGACGGGATCGACCCCGCTCGACGGGGTGTACTGGTCGAGCGCGCTGCAACGGAACACCCAGGAGCACTCCCGGGAATTTCATCTGTGCGCCGCCGACGGCTCGTTGCACACCGCCGCCGAGGCGCTGCGCCGCCAGTTCGACCAGGAAGCGGTGCTGACCTTCGACTACGAGCGTGCGCCGGGAGAGGACGCGATCATCATCGCCGTGCCGGATGTCGACGTCGCCCGCTTCGGCGACGCGCTGGCGGCCGACCCGGTCGCCCGCGACCGCATCAGGGGCGGATCCGTCACCACGACCGACCACACCCTGATCCTGGTCGCCGGCAACGACGATCGAGACGTCGCCCGCCGACTCGTCGGCGCGGCCGGCGGGAACTGGGCAGCCGCCACGATTAGTTACGGCAAGCGCGAATTCGTGGAGTAGTTACTCCCGCGCGATGAGGAATGCCGGGTGGCGGCGCTGTTCGGCCTCGAAAGCGCCCCGGCCATCGCTCGGGTTGGCGTTGAACGCGGCCCGGACGAACGGGATGAAACCGAATTTGCGTCGCAGGTGCATGGCGACCTCGGCGCGGCGGCTGTCGGTGACTTCGGTGCAGTGGATGGTCTCCGCCCGGCGCCCGCGCCGGATGACAGCCGTGCCGGCGTCTCGCACATTGGCGACCCACCCGGTTTCGCCGTACATCGACACCAGCCAGCGGCCGTCGTCGTGGTGGAAGACGACCACGGGGACGGAGTGCATCATTCCGCTGCGCCGGCCGCGGCTCTCGAGAAGGTACAGCGGGCCGAGGGGAATGCCGGCGCGCAGCAGCGCGGCCGGGACTTTGGAGAAGCGCAGCATCGCTGCGGGAAGCCCGGGTCGAGGTTCTCTCACTTGAGCGCCTCACGGTCGGCCGGAAGCAGCTCGCGGTTGTCGCGCAGCCAGTCGGCGTAGCTGCGGGGCGGGCGCCCGAGCAGGTTCGCCAGGGTGGGGGTGCCGTACCAGTGGCCTTGGCGCACGGTGCGAAAGACTTCGTGCAGGATCTCGATCACTGCCGCGGGCACCCCGCCCTCGGCGAGGTCGCGGTCGAAGACGTCCTCGGTGCAATCTTCGAATCCGATCGGTCGGTTCAAGGTTGCGGAAAGGTGCTCGGCGATCTGGGGGCCGGTGATGGCCTGACCGGTGAGTTCGTAGATGCGGGAGGCGTGACCATCGGTGGTCAGGATCAGCGCTGCGGCCGCGGCGATGTCGTGGGGATCGACGATGGTCAGCGGCTGACCGCCGACAGGTTCGCGCAGGGTCGCCTCGGTGTGGATGCCGTGCCAGGTGAACGGCACTTCGGTCATGAATCGGGTGGGGCGCAGGATGGTCCACTCAACGGCCAGGGAGCGGAGGCGCCATTCGTTGGCGCCGTGCGCGGTGAACAGCGGGTGATGGAAGCGGCCGGCACCGAAGTTGGACAGGTAGACGATGTGGCGGGCGCCGGCTTGTTCGGCGGCGACGAACGCGTTGATCTCCAGTTGTTCCATGTCCGGTATCGGCGGGGTTGGGGCCAACACGAACACCCGCTCGGCTCGGTCGAACGCGGCGGTCAATGACCGGGGTTCGGTCAGGTCGGCCACTACCGCCTCGACGGAGGGCGGGAACGTGGCGGCTTTGGACGGATCACGAATCAGCGCTCGGACCGGATGCCCGGCGGCGGCGAGTTGGGTGACGAGGTGGCGGCCGACGCGGCCGGTGGCTCCGGTGACCAGGATGGGGTTATGGGTCATGGTTTGTCTCCGTGGGTGGGTAAGGCGAGCCGGTAAGGCAGGGGTGGGATCAGCTGGCGTCGGTTCAGAGAGTGGCGGCCAGGCCGCCGTCGACACGGATGTCTTCGCCAGTGATGAAACTCGCCTCGGGCGACACCAGGAAGGCGATGAGGCGCGCGGTCTCGTCCTCGACACCGAAGCGGCCCATCGGAATACGCTGGGGCAACAGGGCTTTGAAGGCCGCCAATTCGTCGGGCGGCATTCCGAGTTTGTCGAAGGCGGCGTTGTCGATCGGGCCCGGGCTTACCGAATTCACCCGTATTCCACGCGGCGCGAGTTCAGCGGCCAGCGCACGCACCATGGCCGCCAAGGCGCCCTTGGTGGCGGTGTACACCGACCAGTTCGGAGCGCCCAGATACGTCCCGACCGCACTGGTGATGACGATCGACCCGCCCGACGGCAGCAGGGGCAGCACCTTCTGCAGAGTGAAAAACGGGCCTTTCACGTTGACCGCGAAGTGCTCGTCGAAGATCCCTTCGTCGACGGCCTCGATCGGCAACATCCGCCCGATGCCCGCGTTGAGCACGACAGCATCCACACCGCCCCACCGCCGCCGCAGTTCATCAGCGATCAGATCGGCCGACGCGACATCTGCCGAATCTGCCTGCAGCACAACGATATCGGCGGGCATACCGTCGCGAGCAGCTGCCAGTCTGGCCGGATTGTTGCCGGTCACCAGCACCGCGTAACCCAGTTTGTGTAGCGCCACTGCGCTCGCGTATCCGATGCCGGTGGTGCCGCCGGTGACGAGCACGACAGGTTGTGCAGAACCGCCCATCCTCTTACCCTTCGCTATTTTGTAGTCCTTCCTACAGAAATAGTGGTGGGCCGAAAGCGACCCTGTCAAGAGTTTATGTAGTATGAACTACAGAAATGGAGGAGGGCATGGCGAAAAGGGGACGACCGCCGGGATTCGACCGCGACGAGGCGCTGCACAGCGCGATGATGTTGTTCTGGGAACGCGGCTACGAGGGCACCACCCTGGAGGACCTGCAAGCTGCAATGGGCGATATCAGCGCGACCAGCCTGTACCACGCGTTCGGGTCCAAAGAAGCCCTGTTTCGTCAAGCCGTCGATGCCTACCAGCAGACAGTCGGCGCGCCTGCGCTGGCCGCATTGCAGGAAACTCCGACCGCTCGCGAAGCCCTGCACGAGATGCTGCGACTCACCGCTGAATCCTTCAGCCGCTCAGGGCAACCCCGCGGATGCTTGCTGGTGCTGGGTGCGACGAATTGCACGCCGGCCAATAGCGGGGCGCAGGACTACCTGCAGGCCATCCGTCGGCAGACCCCGAAAGTCATCAGGGCGCGGCTCGCCCGCGCGGTCGACGAGGGTGAACTAGCGGCATCGACCGACATCGACACCATCGCGTCGTTCTACGCCACCGTGATTCACGGCCTGGCCGTGCGCGCGGGCGACGGCGCCTCCCGCAAAGCGCTCATGGGTGCAGTCGCGGCCGCGATGGCCGCCTGGCCGGGCCTCACAACGGACCCGCGGGCATAAACCGCCGAGCTATTCCCACTCGATGGTGCCGGGCGGCTTGCTGGTGATGTCCAGCACCACCCGGTTGACCTCGGCCACCTCGTTGGTGATCCGGGTCGAGATGCGCTCCAGCACCTCGTAGGGCACCCGGGTCCAGTCGGCGGTCATGGCGTCCTCGCTGGACACCGGCCGCAGCACGATCGGGTGGCCGTAGGTCCGGTTGTCGCCCTGCACGCCGACCGAGCGGACGTCGCCCAGCAACACCACCGGGCACTGCCAGATCTGCTTGTCCAGGCCGGCGGCGGTGAGCTCCTCACGCGCGATAGAGTCGGCGCGCCGCAGCGTGTCCAGCCGCGCCGCGGTGACCTCGCCGACGATCCGGATGCCCAGGCCCGGCCCCGGAAATGGTTGGCGCGCAACGATTTCCTCCGGCAGGCCGAGCTCGCGCCCGACCGCGCGCACCTCGTCCTTGAACAGCAGCCGCAACGGCTCGACGAGCTTGAACTTCAGGTCGTCGGGCAGGCCGCCGACGTTGTGGTGGCTCTTGATGTTCGCGGTACCGCTGCCCCCACCGGACTCCACCACGTCGGGATACAGCGTGCCCTGGACCAGGAACTCGACCTCAGACCCGCTCTCCGCCCCCTCTTCTTGCACAATCTCTCGCACCGCGCCCTCGAACGCCCGGATGAACTGGCGGCCGATGATCTTGCGCTTGCCTTCGGGGTTGGTCACGCCCGACAGCGCCTGCAGGAAGGTGTCGGCGGCGTCGACGGTGACCAGGTTGGCGCCGGTGGCGGCCACGAAATCGCGCTGCACCTGATCGCGCTCGCCGGCGCGCAGCAACCCGTGGTCGACGAACACACAGGTCAATCGGTCACCGATGGCGCGCTGCACCAGCGCCGCGGCCACCGCCGAATCCACCCCGCCGGACAGCCCACAGATGGCGTGGCCGTCTCCGATCTGAGCGCGCACCTGCTCGACGAGCGCATCGGCGATGTTGGCCGGCGTCCAATCCGCGCCGAGTCCGGCGAAGTCGTGCAGGAACCGGCTGAGCACCTGCTGCCCGTGCGGGGTGTGCATCACTTCCGGGTGGTACTGCACGCCGGCCAGGCGCCGGCCCCGATTCTCGAAGGCGGCCACCGCGGCGCCCGCGCTGCTGGCCACCACGTCGAACCCGTCCGGCGCCGCGGTGACCGCGTCGCCGTGGCTCATCCAGACCGGCTGGACATCGGGCAGGCCCGAATGCAGTTCGCCGCCAACCACTTTCAGCTCGGTGCGGCCGTACTCGCTGGTGCCGGTGTGCGCGACGGTCCCGCCCAGCGCCTGCGCCATGGCCTGAAAGCCGTAGCAGATGCCGAACACCGGCAGCCCGAGGTCGAACAGCGCCGGGTCGAGCTGCGGGGCCCCCTCGGCGTAGACGCTGGCCGGTCCACCGGACAGTACGATCGCCGCCGGGTCCCGGTCCTTGATCTCCTCGACCGTGGCGGTGTGCGGGATGACCTCGGAAAACACCCGCGCCTCGCGGACCCGGCGCGCGATCAACTGCGCGTACTGCGCGCCGAAGTCGACGACCAGCACGGGCCGGGGCGAGGGGGTTTCCACGGCTGCCAGCTTAGTGGCAGCCAGCCAAGTGGCATCAACGATCACCGGGCTCGAGCCAGCTCCTGGTGTGCCTCAGCAGCGTGCCCGCGTCGGTTTCGGCAGCCAACTGGAACTCGACCGACATGGCGGGCAGGTGGGGGGCGTACTGCACCCAGCACAACCGGCGGCCCGGGTGCATCGAGGTCACGCGGCACAGGGCGGTGTCGTCGCGGCCGTTGCGGCGGCGGATCAGTCGAAACGACGTGCCGACCTGGAGTCGTTTCTCGTCGGCGGAGTGCTCCACCGCGTCCCAGGCGTCATACCAGTCCGCGATGCCGGCGACGGTGGTGATCAGTTCCCACACCTGGTCGGGCGGCGCGGCGATGCGGATCGACTCGGACAGCTTCTGGTGTCTGGTGCGGCGGAGGGTCATGCGCGCACGCTTTCGATGGCGGCTGGGGTCGACAGGGTGCGACGGGGCCCCCGCGCGCGAGGGCGGGGACCCACCCGCCGGGGCCACCAGAACCACCGCCCGAGTAGGGCGGCGATCGACGGTGTCATCAGCGACCGCACTATCAGCGTGTCGAAAAGCAGGCCGATGCCGACGATCGTCCCGAACTGACCGATCATCTGCAGGTCGCTGAACACGAAGGACGCCATGGTGAAGGCGAACACCAGGCCCGCGGAGGTCACCACCGCCCCGGTTCCGCCCATCGCGCGGATGATTCCGGTCTTGATTCCGGCGCCGATTTCCTCTTTGAACCGCGAGACGAGCAACAGGTTGTAGTCCGATCCCACGGCCAGCAACACGATCAGCGCCATCGCTATGACCAACCAGTGCAACGGAATACCGAGGATGTCTTGCCACACCAGCACCGACAGCCCGAACGACGATCCCAGCGACAGCACCACGGTCCCGATGATGACCAGGGCCGCGACGACGCTGCCGGTGATGACCAGCATGATGATGAAGATCAGGCAGGCCGCGGCGATTCCCGCGATCAGCAGGTCGTACTTGGCCGCGTCGCTCATGTCCTTGTACGTCGCGGCGGTGCCACCCAGATAGATCCTGGCGTCTTCCAAGGGCGTCCCCTTGAGGGCGTGACGCGCGGCCTTCTTGATGGCGTCGACGCGCGAGACGCCTTCGGGGGTAGCGGGATCCCCGTCGTGGGTGATGATCAGTCGCGCGGCCTTGCCGTCCGGCGAGAGGAACATCGCCAGGCCCCGTTTGAAGTCGGGGTTGTCGAAGACCTCCGGCGGCAGGTAGAACGAGTCGTCGTTCTTGGCCGTGTCGAAGGCCTTCCCCATCGCGGAGGCGTTCTGCTGCGCCGCGTCCATCTGGTCCAGCAGGCCCGCGAACGTGCTGTACATCGTCATGGTCATGGTGCGCATGGTCGTCGTCGCGTCGATGATCGGCGGCAGCAGCGAAATCAGCTGCGGCATCAGGCTGTCCAGCCGGTCGGTGTCCTTGACCAGACCACCCAGGTCGTCGGTGAGCGTGTCGACGCCGTCGAGCGCATCGAATGCCGATCGCAGCGCCCAGCAGACGGGGATGTCGAAACAGTGTTGCTCCCAGTGGAAGTAGCCACGCAGCGGGCGGAAGAAGTCGTCGAAATCGGCGATGCGGTCGCGCACTTCGGTCGTGTCGTCGACGATCCGCTTCGTCCGGCCGGCGACGTCGTGTGTGGTGGCGGCGAGCTCGCGCATCATGGCGAGCATGCGTTGCATGGTGTCGATGACGCCGGTCATCTGGTCGGCGATCGCCCGCATGTCGGCCATGCGGTCATGCAAATACTTCATGTTCTCGGTCAGCGTGGTGCCCTGCATGCTGATCTGAAATGGGATGGAGGTGTGCGTGATTGGGGCGCCCAACGGACGGGTGATGGATTGAACGCGGGCGACGCCGTCGGCCCCGAACACGCCCTTGGCCAGCCGGTCCAGCACGAGCATGTCGGCGGGATTGCGCATGTCGTGGTCGGCCTCCACCAGCAGCAGGTCGGGGTTCAACCGGGCGGGCGAAAAGTGCCGCTCGGCCGCGGCGTACCCGATGTTGGACGGGGTGATCCGCGGTAGGTAATTGCGGTCGTTGTAACTCGTCGTGAACGACGGCAGGGCGAGCAGCCCGACGAGCGCGGTCGCCGACGCCGCCGCGAGTATCGGTGCGGGCCACCGGACGACGGCGGTTCCCACCCGCCGCCACCCGCGCGTCTTGATTTTCCGTTTGGGATCGAACAGGCCGAACCGGCTGCCTAGCGTGACGATGGCCGGGCCGAGCGTGAGCGCGCCCGCCACCATGGTGAACATCCCGATCGCGCACGGCGCGCCCAGGGTCTGGAAGTAGGGCAGCGTGGTGAAGCTGAGGCAGAACATCGCGCCGGCGATGGTCAGGCCCGAGCCGAGGACCACGTGGGCGCTGCCGCCAAACATGGTGTAGTAGGCGGTCTCTCGGTCCTGGCCGGCCTGCCGAGCCTCCTGATATCGGCCCACGATGAATATCGCGTAATCGGTGCCCGCGGCGATGGCGAGGACCGGAAGGATCTGGACCGCGAAGGTGGAAAGCCCGATGAACCCGTGGTTTCCGAGAAATGCGATCACTCCTTGCACGGCGGGCAGCTCGATGAAGACCATCAGCAGGGTCAGCAGGACGGTGACCACGGAGCGGTACACGATCAGCAGCATCAGCACGATGACCCCGACCGTCACGCCCATCACCTTGCGGGCGCTCTTGTTGCCGAACTCGAGCTGATCGGTGGTCACGGCCGCCGGGCCGGCGACGTATGCCCGGACCCCTTTGGGCGCCAGCGCACTTGACACGATTCCCCGGACGGCGTCAACGGACTCGTTGGCCAGTGTCTCGCCCTGGTGGCCCGCGAGGAAAACCTGAACGTAGGCGGCCTTGCCGTCGGCGCTCTGCGACCCGGCCGCGGTGAGCGGATCGCCCCAGAAGTCTTGGATGTGCTCGACATGCTTGTGGTCGCGGGCGAGCCTGCGCATCAGTTCGTCGTAAAAGCGGTGCGCCGCGTCGCCCAGCGGTGCCTGGCCTTCCAGCACGACCATGACCGCGCTGTCGGAGTCGAATTCTCCGAACACCTGGCCGATACGCTTCATCGCCTGTATCGCCGGGGCGTCGTCGGGGCTCATCGAAACGGCGTGCGCTTCCCCTACCGCTTCCAGTTGCGGTACAAAGACATTGGTGACCGCGGCCAGCCCGAGCCAGAAAAGCAGGATGGGCACCGACAGCCGGCGGACCGTTCGCGCGATCACGCGGACTTCACCAGGCAATAGGTTTGCGGGTGGATCCCCGATGCCGTTCGCTGGGCCTTGATGTCGCCGTTCACCGTGATTCGGCAGCCGATGACGTCACCGTCGCCCTGGGCCACAACATTCACGCTGACCGCCGGAGCGGTCGTGGCCACGCTGTACGTCCACGGCAGCGGCATGCCGTCGACCCGCTGCGGTGCGGCGTCGACGTCGAGATAGTTGATGTCCGCCACGGTCCCCTCCTGCCCAAAGACCTCCAGGGTCACGTGCTTCGGGTTGAAGGGCTTGATGTCATCGGAGCGCGCGCCGACGGCCGACGTGCCGCCCCGCGCGCCGAAGACGCCATGTAGCCGGTAGACGGCGAAACCGGCGACGCCGACCAGGACCACGACGACCAGCGGAATCCACGCGCGTTTGACGACACTCATCCTCACCCCTGTCCAGCCAGAGTTGGTTAGTCAACTAACAAACACGCTAACCACTGCGATAGCGACGACGCAAGATAGTGTGGATTTTTCAAAGGCTTACTGCCCAATAATCCGCAACCTGCTCTCACGCGCTTGCCGACCAGTCGGCCCCGGTGTTAAGTTGGGCAACTAACTTGATACGGAGGTTCGCACGCATGAGCATCAGTGCAGATCGATTCGGCCCGTGGGCGGTCGTGACGGGAGCGTCGTCGGGAATCGGGCGCGAATTCGCCCACCAGATCGCCGATTCGGGCATCAACGTGGTCCTGGTCGCGCGGCGCCTGGCCGTGCTGCAGGAGCTGGGGGAAGGACTGAGCCGGGGCTACGGCGTCGACTACCGGGCCGTCGGCGTCGACCTGTCCGACCCGGGCTCGCTGACCCCAATCGCCGAGGCCACCAACGACATCGACGTCGGGCTGCTGGTCTCCAATGCCGGCACGGCCCTGCCCGGCCCCCTCGTGGGCTCCGACCTGCAGGCCCAGCGCGCGATCCTGCGGCTGAACACCGCCGCACACCTGGGCTTGACGCACCACTTCGGTGAACGGCTGACGCGGCGCGGCCGCGGCGGCATCCTGCTGGTCTCGGCGCTCGGAGCGGTGCACGGCGTGCCCTACATGGCGCACACCGCGGCGACCAAGGCCTACATCACCAGCCTCGGCGTCGGCCTGCACGGCGAACTGGCCAAGCGGGGCGTGCACGTGACGGTGCTGCACCCGGGGCCCACCCGCACGCCGGCGCTGGGCGACCTGGGCCTCGACCCCGACAAGATGCCGATATCGCCCATGGCGCCGGACGTTTGCGCCCGTGAGGCGCTGCGCGCCCTCGAGCGCAATCGCGCCAACTGCATACCGGGACGAATCAACCGGGTGACCGCCGCGCTGGTGCCGGCGGCCATCACCCGCTCGGTGATGTCGCGGATGTTGTTGCGGCCCACTCTGGCCGAGTCCAAATAGGCGCTCGAAATACATGGACAGACCCATCTGCCTCATCACCGGAGCCACCGACGGCATCGGCAAGGTCACCGCGACCGAGCTCGCCCGCACCGGCTACTGCGTGGTGCTGGCCGCGCGCAACGAGGCGAAGGCGGCAAGCGTCGCAAGCGAAATCGTCGCGGTGACCGGCAACCGCGACGTCGCTTACCTCACCGCCGACCTCAGGTCGCTCGCGCAGCTGCACCGGTTGGCCGAGGCGTTTAGGGCCCGCTACCCGCGACTGGACGTGCTGATCAACAACGCCGGCGTCATCATGCCGCAACGCGTGCTGACCGCCGACGGGTACGAGACGACGTTTCAGGTCAACTACCTGGCGCAGTTCTATCTCACCCAATTGCTGCTCAACGAATTGGAAAAAAGCCCGCAGGGCAGGGTCGTCAACCTCAGCTCGAGCGTCTACCGCGCCGGCAAGTTCGAACCGGACAACCTGCAGAGCGAACGCCGTTTCTCGACGATCCGCACGTATGCCGCGTCCAAGCTGTGCGTGCTGCTCTTCACCATCGAATTGGCGCATCGACTCCGTCCGACCCGCGTCACCGCCAACGCCGCGCACCCCGGAATCGTCCGAACCCCGATGATGCGCGAAGCCCAAGGGGTCTTCCGCGCGATCTCCTTTGCGGCGCTGCCGTTTTCCCGGTCGCCGCAGCAGGGCGCCGCCACCTCGCTGTTCCTCGCCACCTCGCCGGACGCGGCGGCGGCCTCCGGCCAGTACTTCGCCAACGCCGCGCCGAAAAACGTCAAGAGCGCCTACAACACCCCGGAAAACAGGGACCTGCTGTGGAACCTGAGCATGGCCGCGTGCCGTCTATAGTCCGTGAGTGATATGGCTGACTTAACCGACGCCGGCGAGGCCCCCTTGGCGCCGCCGCCCGGCAAGCGCGAGCGACTGATCGCCGCCGCCTGCGACCTGTTCTACCGGCAGGGCATCGCGGGCACCACGCTCGCGCACATCGCCGAGGCCGCCGAGGTCCCGCTGGGCAACATGTACTACTACTTCAAGACCAAAGACGACATCGTGGCCGCCGTCGTCGAGGCGCGCACCGAGGAAATCCGGGCCGCGACCGCGGCCCTGCAGCGCAAGTACGGGAGCCCCAAGGCCCGGCTCAAGGCGCTGGTCGGGATGCTGGCCGAATCGAGCGAGGCTATCGCCGACCACGGCTGCGCCTTGGGGACCCTGTGCACCGAGCTGGCGAACCAACCTGGCCGATCACCTGCACTGACCGCCCCGTTGATGCAAACCCTGCTGGACTGGGCCGAGCAGCAATTCCACGCCATGGGCCGCCGCGACGCGCGCGACCTGGCGCGCGAGCTCGTCATCGCCTACGAGGGCAGCGCGGTGCTGACCAACGCGCTGGCTCAACCCGAGCTGATGGCGCACCAGGCCCGGCGGATGGAAAAGTGGATCAACGCCCTGTAGGTCGGTGTCACATCAGGTGTGTCGGCTGGGCGATGCCGAAGTGGGTGTTGGCGTAGCGCTTCAGCGCGGCCGGGCTGAAGTACACGTGCTGGCCGACGGTGTGCAGATCCCGGAAGCATCGTTGCAGCGGATGGGCGGCGTGCACCGCACCCGCACCGGTCAGGCCGAACGTCGTGTCGACCGCTTGGCGCGCCGCGCGCATCGCCTGCTGGGCGGCGAGCTGGAAACGAGCGCGCTGCTTCAGCGACGGCGCGTCCCCGGCGAGGGCGGTGTCCCAGAGGGAGCCGGCCTCGTCGAGAACGAACGCCCGCGCCGACCGCAAACCCGCCTCGGCACCGGCAAACTCGACCTGCGCGACGGGGTCCGCGGCGAGCGGCTCGAACGTGCCGGCACGGGTCTTCGTGGGCGCCAGGTCGGCGAATTCGTCGAGGGCGCGCCGCGCGATCCCGAGCGGGACGCCGACGAGGGCCACCCCCACCATCGTGAAGAACGGCAGCCGCCACAGCGGCCCGTCATGCCGGGCCGGCCCGAAGAACGGGGCGATGGTGTGTTCCTCGGCGATGCTCAGGCCCCGGGCCACCACGTCGTTGCTACCGGTGCCGCACAACCCCAAAACGTCCCAGTTGTCGACGATTTCGGTCTCGGCGCGGGGGAAGAACCCGAGGCGCCAGTCCGGGCCCTGTCCCGGAATCATGCGCGGCGCCTGACCGTCGTCGAATACGAACATCCCCGTCAGTAACCACTCGGCGTGGCGGCATCCGCTCGCGAACGGCCATCGGCCGTCGACGGCGAACCGGCCCCCGCCGTCGGGGACGGCCCTCCCGGTGGGGGAAAACACGGTGGCCGCCAGGAAGTCGGCGTTCGCGCCGAACAGGTCTTCGGCGACGTCCGGCTCGAGCCAGGCGGTGAACGCCGGCGCGCCCGCACCGATGGCCGCGATCCAGCCCGTCGACCCGTCGGCGCGCGCCAACTCCTCGATCATCTCGATGTAGTCGACCGGGGCCACTTCGAATCCGCCGAGCGCGCGCGGTTGCACCGCCCGGAAGACGCCGGCCGCACGCAGCAACGCCACCAGCTCGATCGGCAGCGTGCCGAGCGCCTCGGCGTCGTCGGCGGCCCGCGTGATCTCCGTTGCCAGGGCGCGTGCTACCGCCGTGGGATGGTCGCCGTCGGCCAAAGTGGCGGCGCGTGTCGCGGTTGTCATGTCGGCTCCCCTTTTTCTGATACAGTAATTTGTAATAGATACAGGAGCATGTACTGAAATATGGGATCTGTCAAGAGCCAGCCCCCGCGCCGCTACGACTCGAGCCGTCGACGCCAACAGGCCCAACAGAATCGGCGCGCCGTGCTCACGTCAGCCCGCCAACGCTTCCTGGCGCAGGGCTATGCCGCGACGACCATCGCGGAGATCGCGCGGGACGCCGGCGTGTCGGTCGAGACGGTGTACAAAGCATTCGCGACCAAGGCGGGCGTGCTCAAGGCGCTCTTCGACGTGTCCGTCGCGGGCGACGACGAACCGATCCCGATGGCCGAGCGCGACGTCATCCAGAAGGTGCGCGACGCCCCGGACGCCGCCCGCAAGCTCGAGCTCTACGCCAAGCACCTGGCCGCCACCATGCCGCGCAGCGCCCCGGTCCAGCTGCTGGCCCGCGATGGCGCCGCTTCGTCGGCCGACGCCGCGGAGGTCTGGAAGCAGATCCGGCACGAAACCCTCACGGCCATGACGATGTTCGCCGCCGGCCTCGCCGGCACCGGACAGCTTCGGGTCAGCGCCACGCAGGCGCGCGACATCCTGTGGACCTACCACGCGCCCGAGCTCTACGAGCTTCTCGTGCTCGAACGTGGTTGGTCGGCCACCCGCTACGGCAAGTTCATCGCCCAGGCGTGGATCGACGCCCTGCTCGACTAGCGCCCGACGCGGCCTGGATCACGGCGTCGACAACGCTGCGGATTCGGGCGGCGGCTTGATCGGGGTCGGGCTGACCGGCGTCGAGCCAGGCGATGACGGCGTCGATCGTCATTGTGGGCAGCAGCCGCGCCGCCCAGTTGCGCCAACCTTCGTCGGCGATGCCCTCGAGGTGGCGGCGGGTGATCTCGGCCGAACGCTCGACGAGGGTGTCGATGATGTCGCGGAAGTCGGCTTCGCGTGCGGCATGGCGATAGAGCAGCCGGAAGGTGTCGGGATCGGCTGCGGCGGCGCGGATTAGCGCGGGGATGCTGGCGTCGTCGAAGTCGTCGGGGCCGGTGGCTTCGCGAAGGCGCGCGTGACCGCCTTCGATGACCTCCCGGTACAGGTCGGCCTTGGAGGCGAAGTGCCGGTACAGGATCACCGGGGTGACACCGGCTTCCGCGGCGATGGCGTCGAGTCCCGTGTTCGCGAAGCCGCCGCGGGCGAAGGCGCGCGTGGCGGCATCGAGTATCTGTTCCCGCCGCTGGGCGCGGGGCATCCGCCGGGTCGACTCGGACCGGACCACCGTCATCTCAGACTCCTCTTGTCTAGAGGAGAGTGTACAAGTAATCTTGTATAACTTGCCGTATACAAGGTGGCGCCATGACAGCGATTCATGCGGTGCGCACGCCGGTCGGCCACGAGGCCTGGCTGGTCACCGACTACGCGCAGGTGCGGCGGCTGCTCGACGACGATCGCCTCGGTCGCTCGCATCGGAACCCCGAAACCGCCTCTCGCACGGGGGAATCCGCGCTGTTCGGTCGGCCGCTGGGCGACTTCGACACCGAGGAGGCCGATCACTCGCGGATGCGCGCACTGCTGCAGCCCCACTTCTCACCGCGGCACCTGCGGTCGCTGGAACCCAGGGTCGCGGCGCTCACCGCCGGCCTGCTGGACGAACTTGCGGCGCAGGGGCCCCCGGCCGACCTGCACGCGCGCCTCGCGCTGCCGCTGCCCATCCTGGTGATCTGCGAGCTGCTCGGGGTGCCTTACGCCGACCGTGAGCAGTTCCGGGCCTGGGCGGAGGACGCCGGCAACGTGCGCGATCACGCCCGCTCCGAGCGCGGGCTGGCCGAGCTGTTCGATTACGGCCGCCGGATGGTCGAGCGTAAGCGCGCCCATCCCGGCGACGACGTGATGTCGCGGCTGTGCGCCACCGACGGGGTCTCCGACGAGGAGGCCGCCACGATGTCGATGTTCCTGCTGTTCGCCGGGCACGAGACCACGGTGGTCCAAATCGGGCTGGGCGCAATGCTGTTGCTGACGAATCGCGATCAATGGCGGGCGCTCGTCGACGATCCCGCGCTGATCCCGCACGCCGTCGAGGAGCTGCTGCGGGCGACGTCGGGTGGCGGCGGTGTGGGCGGAGTTCCGCGCTACGCGCGCACCGATTTCGACATCGACGGCGTCACCATCCACGCCGGGGACCTGGTGCTGCTGGACATCAACGCCGCCAACCACGACCCCACGGCCTTCCCCGACCCGCAGTGTGTCGACGTCGCCCGCAAGGAGACCGCCCACCTGACGTTCGGGCACGGCGCCCGCTACTGCATCGGAGCCCCGCTAGCCCGCATCGAGCTGAAAACCATTTTCGGACAACTGATTCCGCGATTCCCGTCGATGCGCCTGACCGTCGATCCCGAGACACTGCCGACGCGCGGTGACGTGCTGGCCGGCGGTCTCGCCGAACTTCCGGTGTCCTGGTGAGGATTGCTACGGCGGGAGCGGACTGGTCGGCGGAGGCGGAGCAGGCGGCGCCGGTAAGGCTCCGGTAGTGACGATCGAAACGGCGTCGGCTGCGGCTTCGGCTTCAAGCGCCCTGCCCAGCCTAGCCAGTGCGTCGGCGCCCTCTTCCACGCTGCGTTCGACGCTTTGCACGGGTGGTGGTACGGCCATCGACAAGAGGGGACGAACAAGATTGTTGTTCAATTGCTGGAGGTCGGCCCGGAGCGCGGTTTGGCCCGCGGCGTATGCCAGCTCGTCAGCCACCGTGGCCTGGATTTTTGTGACGACCTTCGCGACGGGGTACCCGGCGAAAAGGGTACCCAGATTCTCCGCCGGAGTCGCCTGGGCCGACGGCAATTGCTGCCAGGGCGCCAGTTGGGCGACCACCGCCGAGGCCGCGCCGTGATAGCCCGACAGCGCGGCGACGTTTTGGGCCCACATCTCCTCGTACGCGCCCTCCGTGGCCGCGATCGCCGGGGCGTTGAACCCGAACGGGTTGGAGCGCACCAGCGACAGCAGCTGCAGGCGGTTGCCGGTGACGGCCGCCGGGTGGGTGATCGCCGCCTTGGCCGCCTCGAAGATCTCGGCGGTCGCATTGGCCTGCGCGGCAGCTCCGGCGGCCTGAGCCGCCGATGCGTTGAGCCACTGCGCATACTGGGCGGCCACGCCCGCCATGGCCGCCGACGCCGGACCCTGCCAGGGCCCGTCCGCCAGGCCCGAGGTCACCGAGGAGAACGACTCCGCCGCCGACCCCAACTCGTCGCCCAACCCGGCCCAGCTCGCCGCGGCGGCCAGCATCGGCCCCGAGCCGGCACCGGTATACATCTGCGCGGACGTCACCTCTGGCGGCAGCACCGCAAAACTCATCACAGCCGTCCCTTCGTATGGACATGTGTGCCAGGGCAAAACAACCCCAAGGCGATACGACTGTATTGCAGGGTGAGCCGAAAATCCACGATTTCGGAAAAGTGGGTCTAGAGGAGCGCGAACGCCCGGCGCACGGCGTCGACGGCCTCGGGGTCGCCATCGAACTCGATGCGCCGCAGCGCCGCCCGCCGCTTGGCCTCGCTGGCGCCGAGGCGCGCGGTGACCAGGTCCGCGGCGCTCGCGGTGATCTTCACCGAAGGCTCGCCACGAGCGCCGGCGAGCCGCCCCTGCGTCACGGCGAATTCGAAACGACGGCCGTCGATTTCGATGCGGATCGTCGCCTCCAGGCCCGCCGCGCCAGCCGAATCGAAGCCAAGCAGGATTCCGGCCAGGAACCCGTTCAACGGCGTCGCCGGGCCGTCCCCGATCGGGTCCAGCCGGTCCAGCCCGAACCACGCGACGCTCCGCAGGACGGGCAGCGCACGCTGCCAGCCCATGTCGCTGAGGGTGTACACGGTGCGCCCGATCGGGGCGGGCAGGTCGGTCCGGTCGACGAGCCCGGCCGCCTGCATTTCCTTGAGACGCTCGGCGAGCAGATTGGTCGCAATCCCGGGCAACGCGTCACGCAGGTCGCCGTAGCGGCGGGGTCCACCGACCAATTCGCGCAGAATCAGCAGCGTCCACCGCTCGCCGAGAACGTCGAGTCCGCGCGCGATCGGGCAGTTCTGGTTGTACATCCTGCGTGACGCCACGAGTCCACTCTAACCCGGGCAGACATCTTTTTCAACTTGCTACTTGATTTATCTATCTCATGGCTTTAGCGTCTTGTGCATGAGTATCGAACCCGTCTTCCCGATCTTCAAAAACCGCCCGATCGCCGCGCTCGCCGTCATCTGCCTCGGCGTCTTCGTCATCAGCGTCGATGCCACCATCGTCAACGTCGCCCTGCCCACCCTGTCGCGCGAACTCGGCGCCGACACCGCCCAGCTGCAATGGATCGTCGACGCCTACACGCTGGTCATGGCCGGGCTGCTGCTGTCGGCCGGCAGCCTGTCCGACCGCTACGGCAGGCGGGGCTGGCTCAACTCCGGACTCGCGCTGTTCGCGGTCACCTCCGCCGTTGCCGCGCAGGTGAATTCGGCCGACGCGCTGATCGCGGCGCGCGCCGCGATGGGCATCGGCGCCGCGGTGATCTTTCCGACCACGCTGGGCCTGATCACCAACATCTTCACCGACCCGGTCCCACGCGCAAAGGCGATCGGACTGTGGGCGGCCATGGTCGGCGTGGGGGTGGCCGTCGGGCCGATCAGCGGCGGCTGGCTGCTCGAACACTTCTGGTGGGGCTCGATCTTCATGGTCAACATCCCCATCGCGGCGCTGGCCATCGTCGGGGGAATCCTGTTCGTCCCCACCTCGCGCGACCCCGCGGCGCCACGCGTCGACGTCCCCGGCCTGATCCTGTCCGCGGTAGGAATCACGACGCTGGTCTACACCGTCATCGAGGCGCCCACCTGGGGATGGACCAACGTCCGCACCGCAGCCGGATTCGCCCTCGCGACAGCCGTTCTCGCCGCGTTCGCGGTGTGGGAGCGGCGCAGCACCCACCCGATGCTGGACGTCTCGGTGTTCGCCAACCGGCGGTTCTCCGGCGGCAGCCTGGCCGTCACCGCCGGCTTCCTCACCCTGTTCGGGTTCATCTTCGTCATTACGCAGTACTTCCAGTTCATCAAGGACTACACCGCGTTTCAGGCCGGCGTGCGGCTGCTCCCGGTCGCCGCATCCATCGCGTTGGCCAGCATCCTGGGGCCCCGGCTGGTGGAACGAATCGGCACCACCGCCGTCGTCGCCGGCGGCCTGACCGTGTTCGCCGCCGGCCTGGCGTGGGCCTCCACGGCCGATGCCGCCACGCCCTACATCCAGATCGCCCTGCAGATGCTGCTGCTCGGCGGCGGCCTGGGCCTGACCGTTTCGCCGGCCACCGAGGCCATCATGGGATCGCTGTCGGTCGACAAGGCCGGCGTCGGCTCGGCCGTCAACGACACCACGCGTGAACTCGGCGGCACCCTCGGCGTGGCCATCGCGGGCAGCGTCTTCGCGTCGGTGTACTCCGGACGTCTCGGCACAGCCGCGTTGACCGGACTGCCCGCCGACGCGATGCGGCGCTCGATGGCGTTGGCGCACACGGTGATCGGACGGCTGCCCATCCAACAGGCGGGCCACGTCCGCGCCGTAGTCGATCGCGCCTTTCTCGACGGCATGCAGGTGAGCTCTCTGGTGTGCGCGGGCATCGCACTGGGCTCCGCGATCGTCGTGGCCTGGCTCCTGCCCGCCCGCGCGCGCCAAGCGACGCCGTCCCCCGAACTGGCCAGGGCCTAATAACTCCCAACCACAGAAAGGCGCGAAACCAATGAGTACAACCGAAAGCAGCTATGTCCTCGGGCACACCGACGAAGAGGTGCAGCGGCTGCTCCTGCAAGGACGGCTCTACGACGGCTACACCGAACACGCGCTGCGGCTGGCCGGGCTGCGACCGGGCATGCGGGTGCTCGATATCGGCAGCGGGCCCGGCGACGTGTCGTTCGTCGCCGCCCGGCTGGTCGGCCCGACCGGAAGCGTCCTCGGCGTCGACGCCGCGCCCGCGATGGTCGAACTGGCCCACACCCGCGCCGCCGAAAAGGGCCTGTCCAATGTGCGTTTCACGCAGGCCTCTATCGACTCGATCGCCCTGGACGAACCGGTCGACGCGGTGATCGGCCGGCTGATCCTGATGCACCTACCCGACCCGGCCGCCACACTGCGGCACCTGACCTCCCTGGTGCGCCCCGGCGGCGTGGTCGCGTTCGCCGAAATCGACATCACCCGGGCGCGCAGCGTCCCGGAGCTGCCGCTGTTCAGCCGGGTGATCGCGGGCATCGTCCGCGCCTTCGAGGCCATGGGCCTCAGCCCGCGGTTCGGCACCACGCTGCACACGGTCTTCGCCGACGCCGGCCTGGGGGCGCCGCAGTTGGCCATCGGCGCGCCGATCGGCACCGCCGCCGACGTCGACATCCTCGCCTACGGCGCGGAAGTCTGGCGGCTCGTCTCGCCCATCGCCGAACAAGGTGGCTTCGGCCTGGATGATCTCGGTGACATCGGCGAGTTCGTGCCACGTTTCCGCGAGGAGGCGCTGGCGGCCGACGCCCTGATCACCATGCCTTCCATCATCACCGCATGGGCAGAGGTGCGGAAATGAACTCCATAATCCAGGCCCAGTACTCGACAGGCTTGTCCCGCAACAACATCGAACGCGCGCTGCGCTCCGCCGGAATGGACCTCGACCACCTGGCGCCCGCCGACCTGGCGATGCTGGAGGACTTCCACACCATGGGCCGCATCGCCACCGCCCAACTGGTCGACCTGGCGGGCATCACCAATGACAGCGACGTCCTCGACGCCGGCAGCGGCGTCGGCGGCACCGCGCGCTATGTCGCCGACCGCTTCGGCGCTCGGGTCGCCGCGGTGGACCTCACCGACGAATACTGCGAAACCAACCGCTGGCTCAACGGGCTGGTCGGACTCGGCGACCTGATCTCGGTTCGTCAGGCCGACGTCACCGAACTCCCCTTCGCCGACGGCACGTTCGACGTCGCCATCAGCCAGCACGTCCAGATGAACGTGGCCGACAAGGCGCGCCTGTACTCCGAGGCGCATCGGGTGCTCAAGGACGGCGGGCGACTCGCCCTGTGGGACATCACGATTGGCGGCGGCGGCGAGCTCACCTATCCCCTGCCCTGGGCCGACGAACCCGCGCGCAGCCACCTGGCGACCCCCGACGAGCTGCGCGCCGCGGTCGAGTCCGCGGGTTTCACCGTCACGGCGTGGAACGACCTCACCGACCAGGCGGCCGCGCTCATGCAAGCCATCCTGGCCCAGCCCGACGGCCCGCTGGGCCTGCATGCGTTCGTCACCGACTTCCGCCGAAAGGCCGAAAACCTGACTGGGGCACTGGCCGACGGGCGCCTGCGCGCCATCCAGGCGCTGTGCGAACGGTGACCACGATGGCCCCCAACGAGATTGCGGAACAACGCTACACGCTGGAGTGGAGCGGCGGCCGCGGCGAGGTCAGGTTCCTCCGGCGATCGGACGGCTCCCGGTTGCGCTACTTCACGGCGGGAACCGGCCCACCGCTCGTCCTGCTGCACACCGTCCGCACGCAGCTGGACTACTTCCAGCGAGTGGTGCCGGCGCTGTGGGACGACTTCACCGTGTACGCGCTGGACCTGCCCGGCATGGGCTGGTCCGACGTCGTACTGGGCGCCCGATACGGCGAGCCCGAATTGCGCGGCGCGGTCGTCGAATTCGTCAGGGCTCTAGACCTGCGCGACGTCACGCTGGCCGGCGAATCGATGGGCGGCGCGCTCGCGCTGCTGGCCTCGATCGAGCTGACCGACCGGGTGAGCAACGTGATCGCCTTCAACCCCTACGACTACCCCAGTGGCCTCGAACGCGGCAACTGGTTCGCCCGCGTGATCGGGACGGGCGTGCGCCTGCCCGGTTCCGGACCGGTCTTCGCCGCGCTCGAGAATCGCCTCATCCTGCGCGGCGTGCTGGCCGGCGGCTTCGCCGACTCCGGCGCGCTGCCGAAGGACTTCCTCGTCGAGCTGCGCCGCAGCGGCCGCCGTCCGGGCTACCCCCGGGTGAATCGGGCCATCATGCGCGTCCTTCCCGGGCTCATCAACGCGAAAGACCGCTACCCGCAGGTGAAGACGCCGGTCACGCTGGTCTACAGCGAGCACGACTGGTCGCGCCCCGCGGAGCGGGACCAGGTCGCCCGCCTACTGGGTGTCGGGGCCGTCACGGTAGGCGGCGCGGGCCACTTCTCGGCCCTCGAACGCCCCACGGAGATGGTCCGCATCGTGCGACAGGCGCGGCGATGTTGAGTGGCCAGCGAAGACGAAACCGTCTATGCGCCAGCCGGTTTCAGCTTGTTTAAGGTGGTGTACCACCAGTCGGCGCGCCTGGCCTCGCGGCGGACACTACCGATTGTGGACCAGCACATGGCGATTCGCGGTCCCCCTAGCACGGGACCAATCTAGGTGTGTCGTATTCGGGCAGGCCACCGAGCTTCCACAGGATGGCCCGCAGGCGCAAATGAGCCCGTGAGGCCGGCCGCGCGTCTGGGCCGGGGCGATGGCCGGCAACCGGCGAAAGGACCCAACCATGAACGGACGTCGGGATCTACCAGTCGCCCCTGTCCACACGAGAATAGTGTGCGGTCTATGAGGCGACTATCCGTGGGGTTGGCGATGGCTGCGGTGATCGCTGGCGGTGTGAACCTGGCGGCTCCTGCCCATGCCGGCCCGTCGTATTGGCAATACTTGTTCTACGACGGGAGAGGTCATGCCAATGTTCGGCAATAAGGACCAGGCGGCCAAGGATGAGGTCAACCGCGCCGCGGGGCTCGAGGCGGAGCGGCTGATGGCGCTGTCACCGGCGGAGCTGGCCGCAGAGCTCATGCCGGCGTTCGGCCCACATGGAGCAGCGCCGAATGCCAAGCCATTACCCGGTAACCCGGTAAGCCTCCGCTGCGTCGAGCTCACCGAATGGCTGCTTTCCGGTGCACCCCTGCCCCCGCGGAGCCCGCTGGCGCCGCGCTTGGAGGGTGCCCTACGGGAGGCCGTGCAGGTGCTCGAGCATGCCGAATTGGTCTACTTGAGCGGCCAGGGGGAAAGCATTAGCAATCAGAAGTGGAGCGCCACCCGTTCAGGCTTGTCGGCCCTGGCCGAGGGTGAGGCCGTTGTCAGGCAGCGCATCAATGATCGGTAGGAGGCGCGCGACACCCGCGGGACCCGCGGTCAAACGACACGGATCCGCATCATTCGGCGCGAGCGCCGTCCATAAGCTGTGCTGGTGCAACGCTGCCAGGAGTGCGGATTCGCATACGACCTGACCGCCGCGGGGCGCGCCGGTGACGAGATCCGGGGTGGCATCGCCGAATTGGCCCGGCTGCTCGCCACCGTCGAGCCGGCCACCCTCTCGCGGCGGACCGCGCCGCAGCTGTGGTCACCGCTGGAGTACGCCTGCCACCTCCGCGACGTACTGATCACGCAGCGTGAGCGCGTGCTGCTGGCCCGACGCGTCGACGTGCCCGCCGCCGTGCCGATGGGCCGCGACGAACGCGTCGCCCACGAGGGGTACGCCGAAAGCGACCCCGCCGAAGTCGCCGAGGAGCTGACGATCGCGGCGCGGCTGCTGGCGAACACCCTGCGCCGGCTCGACGACGCCGACTGGGAGCTCCGCATCGTCTACAACTGGCCGCGGCCCACCCAGCGGACGCTCCGCTGGGTGGCCGTCAACACGATGCACGAGGTGCGCCACCACCTACTGGACATCGACCGCCAACTTGCCTAGGCCGTACCGGTAGCGGGCCGGGTCAACCGACGGGGCGTGCTCGCGTTGCCACACGGCCGACTCGGCCGAATACCGGGGCCGGGCGGGCTGGGGATGTTGCTGGCGCCTGTCGAAGCGGTCGAGCCGGTGCGCGGGCACCAGGCCGGTCAGCATCAGATTCCCGATCTCGCGCACCACTTTTCCCGGGGTGCGCCGGGTGTCCGCCGCCTCGATGTATCGGCGGGCGATCGTGGGGAAGTCTTCGGGTTCGACCCCGGCGACGTCGCGCACGTGGGTGGTCGGGCCGCCCACCTCCCAGACTCCCAGCGCGGTCTCGGGCAGGTAGTGGCGCAACCCGGACTCGAAGTACGTGTCGACTCCGAGACGCTTGGCGTTCACGTGCACCGCTCGCATGAACATCCATGGGGGCATTTCCATGAGGCGGATCCGCCGCCCCATGGCGTCACCTACTATCTCCGCGACCTCTTTGCCGGACAACAGCTTTGGCCCGGTCGGACGGTAGGCCCGACCGTCGTGGCGATGCGGGTCGAGCAATGCACCCACCGCGACCCGGGCGATGTCCTCGTTGGACGGGGGCGCGTTGAGTCGTCCCCCGGTGCTCGGTGCCGGCAGCACCCCGAGTTGGACGGTAACCGGCAGCGCCATGAAATAGTTGTCCGCGAAGAAGCCGGGATCCACCGCGACGTGGGCGGTGTCCGGCAGCAGCCGAAACAGCTTGTCGGACAACCAGTGCTGGCGCGTCATCAGCGACGGATGCTCGGGGCTGGCCAGCCACTGGCCCAGCGCGACCACCGCCTCGACGCCGGCGTCTCGCGCGGCCACGGCGAAGCTGACCGCGCTGTCGAGCGCGTGCGGGTGGTACGGAGGGTTGAAGAACAACCGGTCCACACCCTCGACCGCGGCCCGAACCTGTTGAATGTCAAGCATATCCGCCACAACGACCTCGGCGCCCAACGTCCGCAACCGGGCACTGCGCGCGTCGTCGCGGCGCACCAGTGCCCGCGTCGGCACGCCCCTTTCCAGCAATTGGGCGACCACGGCGCCGCCTATCCTTCCCGTCGCGCCGGTGACCAGCACACGTGTGTTCGTCATTGAACTTTCCTTCCCTTTCGAACCGAAATGTGACCGGTGGTTACATTCGCAGTATGCGCCGGTGATGTGACCGTTGTCAACATTCCAGCCGGCGTGAGATCGTGATGGCATGAATTCCGTCGGCCCCCCTGCCAAAAGGGGCTACCACCACGGTGCGTTGCACTCGGCCCTGGTCGAGGCGAGCATCGCGCTGGCCCGCGAGGGCGGGCCCGACCGGGTGATCCTGCGCGAGGCGGCCCGCGCCGCCGGGGTGTCGCACTCGGCCGCCTACCGCCACTTCGCCGACCGTGAGGCGCTGCTGGCCGAGGTGTCGAGCTACGCGCGCGACGAGCTGGCCGCGCAGATGCGCCGGCGCGTCAGTCGCACCAACGACCCGCGCAAGAGGCTGCGCGCGGTCGGCACCGCCTACGTCGACTTCGCCATGTCCGAACCGGGATTGTTTCGCACCGCGTTCACCTCGCACCCCGCGACGTCCCCCGGGGCAACCGACACGACCGCCGACCCATTCGGGGTCCTCGGCCAGGTGCTCGACGAGGCCCAGGCCGCCGGCCTGCTAGACGCGCGCCGCCGGCCGGGGGCCGAAATCGCCGCCTGGTCGGCGGTGCACGGGCTGGCCTGCCTGCTGCTCGACGGACCGCTCCCTCAAACCCCCGCGGCCGTCCGTTTCGCACGGACCCAGGTGTTCGACCTCATCGAGCGCGGCCTGCTGAACGACGCGTAAACCGGCGGGGCAAAGGCCGCGATCCCTGGCGGCAGGCATCTCGGCATGGTGGAGTGGGTATCGCACCAATTAGTCGCCCGACTCGATACCCGAGAGTGAGGTCACCCGTGCTGGGTCTGCCGGAGAAGGTGCGCGCCTGCCTGTTCGACCTCGACGGGGTGCTCACCGATACCGCGAGCGTTCACACCAAGGCCTGGAAGGCCATGTTCGACGCCTACCTGGCCGAGCGGGCCAAGCGAACGGGGGAAGATTTCGTCCCCTTCGACGCGGCCGCCGACTACCGAAAGTACGTGGACGGCAAGAAGCGCGAGGACGGCGTCCGGTCGTTCCTCGAGAGCAGGGGAATCGAGCTGCCGGACGGCGATCCGGACGACCCGGGCGACGCCGAGACGATATACGGCCTGGGCAACCGCAAGAACGACATGTTCCAGAAGGTCCTGCGCGACGACGGCGTGGAGGTGTTCGAGGGATCGCGCCGCTACCTGGAGGCGGTCTCGGCCGCCGGCCTCGGCATCGCCGTGGTGTCCTCGAGTGCCAACACCCGCGACGTCCTCGAGATCACCGGCCTCGACCGGTTCGTCCAGAAGCGGGTGGACGGCGTCACGCTGCGCGACGAGCACATCGCCGGCAAGCCGGCCCCCGACTCCTACCTGCGCGGCGCGGAGCTGCTCGATGTCCCCGCGGACGCCGCGGCCGTCTTCGAGGACGCGCTGTCCGGCGTGCAGGCCGGCCGGGCCGGTCACTTCGGCTACGTGGTGGGTGTCGACCGGGTGGGCCAGGCCGAGGACCTGCGCCGCAACGGCGCCGACGTGGTGGTCACCGATCTCGCGGACCTGCTGTGAGGCATGATCCCCGATGATCACTGAGGAGTGCTACCCCGTCGAACCGTGGCAGATCCGCGAGACCCGGCTCGACCTGAACCTGCTGGCGCAGTCCGAATCGCTGTTCGCCCTGTCCAATGGGCACATCGGGCTGCGCGGCAACCTCGACGAGGGCGAGCCACACGGCCTGCCAGGCACCTACCTCAACTCCTTCTACGAGATCCGGCCCCTGCCGTACGCCGAGGCCGGCTTCGGCTACCCGGAGGCGGGCCAGACGCTCGTCGACGTCACGAACGGCAAGATCATCCGGCTGTTGGTCGAGGACGAGCCGTTCGACGTGCGCTACGGCGAGCTGCTCTCCCACGAGCGGGTGCTCGACCTGCGCGCCGGGACGCTGACCCGCCGCGCGCACTGGCGCTCGCCCAACGGCAAGCAGGTCCGGGTCGTGTCCACCCGGCTGGTCTCGCTGGCCCAGCGCGGGGTCGCGGCCATCGAGTACGTCGTCGAAGCGGTCGAGGAATTCGTGCGGGTCACGGTGCAGTCCGAGCTGGTCACCAACGAGGACCAGCCCGAGACCTCCGACGACCCGCGGGTGTCGGCGATCCTGGAGAACCCGCTCGAAGCCGTCGACCATGAAAACACCGAAACCGGAGCGCTTCTCATGCACCGGACCCGGGCCAGTGCGCTGATGATGGCCGCCGCGATGGACCACGAGATCGATGTTCCAGGCCGCGTCGAATTCAGCACCGACGCCCGTCCCGACCTGGCGCGCACCACGGTGATCTGCGGGCTGCGCCCGGGCCAGAAGCTGCGCATCGTGAAATACCTGGCGTATGGCTGGTCGAGCATGCGCTCCCGCCCGGCGCTGCGCGACCAGGCCGCCGCCGCGATCCACAGCGCCCGCTACAGCGGCTGGCAGGGACTGCTGGACGCGCAGCGGTCCTACCTCGACGACTTCTGGCAGAACGCCGACGTCGAGGTGGAGGGCGACCCCGAATCCCAACAGGCCGTCCGGTTTGGGATGTTTCACCTGCTGCAGGCGAGCGCGCGCGCCGAGCGCCGCGCCATCGCCGCCAAGGGGCTCACCGGAACCGGCTACGACGGCCACGCCTTTTGGGACACAGAGGGTTACGTGCTGCCCGTGCTGAGCTACACCGCGCCGCACACCGTCGCCGACGCGCTGCGGTGGCGGGCGTCGACGCTCGACCTCGCCAAGGAGCGCGCGGCCGAGCTCGGCCTCGACGGCGCCAGCTTCCCCTGGCGAACCATCCGCGGGCAGGAGTGCTCGGCCTACTGGCCGGCCGGGACGGCGGCCTGGCACATCAACGCCGACATCGCCATGGCCTTCGAGCGGTACCGCATCGTCACCGGCGACCAGGAGCTGGAGCGGGAGTGCGGGCTGCGGGTGCTGGTCGAGACGGCCCGGCTGTGGATGTCGCTCGGGCACCACGACCGGCACGGCGTGTGGCACCTCGACGGCGTCACCGGTCCGGACGAGTACACGGCGGTCGTGCGCGACAACGTCTTCACCAACCTGATGGCGGCGCACAACCTGATCACGGCCGCCGACGCGTGCAACCGCCACCCCGAGGAGGCGGAGGCGCTGGAGGTCACCAACGAGGAAGCGGCCGCGTGGCGCGACGCCGCCGGTGCCGTCAACATTCCCTATGACGCGGAGCTCGGCGTCCATCAGCAGTGCGAGGGCTTCACCACCTTCGCCGAATGGGACTTCGAAAAGAACACCACCTATCCCCTGCTGTTGCACGAGGCGTACGTGCGGCTCTACCCCGCGCAGGTGATCAAGCAGGCCGACCTCGTGCTGGCGATGCAGTGGCAGAGCCACGCGTTCACGCCCGAACAGAAGGCGCGCAACGTCGACTACTACGAGCGGCGCATGGTGCGCGACTCGTCGCTGTCGGCCTGCTCCCAGGCCGTGATGTGTGCCGAGGTGGGCCATCTGGAGCTGGCCCACGACTATGCCTACGAGGCCGCCCTGATCGACCTGCGCGATCTGCACCACAACACCCGCGACGGGTTGCACATGGCGTCGTTGGCCGGGGCCTGGATGACCCTGGTCGTCGGGTTCGGCGGCCTGCGCGACGACGAGGGCGTCCTATCGCTGGATCCCCTACTGCCCGACGGCATTTCGCGGCTACGGTTCCGGCTGCGCTGGCGCGACTTCCGGCTGACCGTCGACGTCAACCACTCCGATGTGACCTACACCGTGCACGACGGGCCCGACCACGACCTGGACATCCGACACGCCGGCGAGCAGCTCACCCTGCACACCGATGCGCCGACGACCGTGGCGGTGCACATCCGCAAGCCGCTCCTTCCGACGCCCCAGCAGCCGCCGGGCCGCGAGCCGATGCACCGGCGCGCGCTGGCCCGGACTCAGTGAGGCTCGACGATGCGGGCCACCTCGGCCTGCACCGCCTCGCGTATTTCGTCGTCGGTCAGCTCGTCCAGACCGGTGGCCGAGCGCAGGAAGGGCGCGAACAGCCGCCAACCCAATTGCAGCGCAAAGCCATTGGCGACGGCCAGGCGGGCGCTGCGGTCGTCCTGGTGGGTCGGGCGGAACCGGTCGAACAACAGGGCGGCGCCCGGAAACCGCGACTGCAACTTGCCCGCGGGGTAGCCGTCGAGCAACGTGCGGGCCATCACCCGCATGTGGCGGTCCAGCGCCCGCTCGGCCTCAGGGGAGGAGGGGTCGGCCTCCAGCAACGCGGTCGTCGTCGCGCCTAGGTGATCGAGCACGGCGCCCACCAACTGTTCCTTGGCGCCGAAGTACCGAAACACCAGGCCGTGGTTGACCTTCGAACGTGCGGCGATGTCGCGGATCGACGTGGCCGCGGGACCGCGCTCGGCGAACAGGTCGGTGGCCGCCTCCAGGATCGCCGCCACCACTTCTTCCCTACCGGTAGGACTCTCGCGGCGCTCAACCCTTGCGGAACTGTTAGTCACGTGACTACACTACACGTTAGTCAAGTGACTACTACCGAGTTACGGCAAAAAGGACGATTGAAATGACACAGCCAGTGACCGTCACCAAGCTGGGCAGCCGGATCGGCGCCCGAGTCGACGGGGTGAAGCTGGGCGGCGACCTCGACCAGGCCACCGTCGACCAGATTCGCGGGGCCCTCCTGACCCACAAGGTGATCTTCTTCCGCGGGCAGGATCACCTCGACGACGAGCAACAGCTCGAGTTCGCGCGGCTGCTGGGCACCCCGATCGGCCACCCCGCGGCCGCCTTCCTCGCGGGCAAGGACGCGCCGACCATCACGCCCATCAACTCCGAGTACGGCAAGGCGACGCGCTGGCACACCGACGTGACGTTCGCCGCGAACTACCCCGCGGCCTCGATCCTGCGCGCGGTCACGCTGCCCAGCTACGGCGGCTCGACGCTGTGGGCCTCCACCGCGGCTGCCTACGACGAACTGCCCGAGCCGCTCAAATCACTGGTCGAGAACTTGTGGGCGCTGCACACCAACCGCTACGACTACGTGACCCCGGAATCGAACGAGGCGATGACCGAGGCGCAGCGCGCGTTTCGGCAGGCGTTCGACAAGCCCGATTTCCGGACCGAGCACCCGGTTGTGCGCGTGCACCCCGAGACCGGTGAGCGCACGCTGGTGCTGGGCGACTTCGTTCGCGGGTTCGTCGGGCTGGACAGCTACGAATCGACGGTGCTGCACGAGCTGCTGCAACGGCGAATCACCGCGCCCGAGAACACCATTCGCTGGACTTGGAGCTACGGCGACGTCGCCATCTGGGACAACCGGGCCACGCAACACCGTGCCATCGACGACTACGACAACCAGCATCGGCTGATGCACCGGGTCACGCTGATGGGCGATGTGCCCGTCAACGTGCACGGCGAACGCAGCCGGGTCGTCAGCGGGGCCCTGCTCGATGCCACCACGCCCGCCGAGATTGCGAGCTGATTTGAGGGGTCAGCCTGCGGTGCTCACGGGGTTGCTCGGTAGCCAGCGCAACGCGCCCGGCGCGTGCGCTGGCACCACCGGGTGCACGGGCGGAATCGGGGACAGCCTGCGGTAGGCGTCGCCCTGCGGCGGCCGCAGGTCGTTCTCGCCCTTGTTCGGCCACAGCGACGCGGCCCGCTCGGCTTGGGCGGTGATCGACAGCGACGGGTTGACACCCAGGTTCGCCGAGATCGCCGCGCCGTCCACCACGAACAGGGTGGGATACCCGTAGACCCGGTGATACGGGTCGATGACGCCGCTTTCGGGACCATCGCCGATCACCGCGCCGCCGAGGAAGTGCGCCGTCAGCGGGATGTTGAACAGCTCGCCCCACGTGCCGCCGGCCACGCCGTCGATCTTGGCGGCGATGCGGCGGGTGACCTCGTTGCCGACCGGGATCCACGAGGGGTTGGGCTCGCCGTGCCCCTGTTTGCTGGAATACCAACGGATTCCGAGCTTGCCGCGCTTGGTGAACGTGGTGATCGAGTTGTCCAAGTGCTGCATCACCAGCGCGATCACCGTGCGTTCGCTCCACTGCCGCACGTTGATCATCCGCAGGATTCCGCGCGGGTCCTCGCGGCCCTGGTCCAGCAGCTGCTTCCAGCGCGGCGTATCGGTGCCGCCCGGTCCGTGCCCGTCGGTCATCAGTGTCTGCAGCAGCCCCATCGCGTTGGAGCCCTTGCCGTAGCGGACGGGCTCGACGTGCGTGTCCGACGTCGGGTGGATCGACGACGTGATCGCCACCCCGTGCGTGAGGTCCAGATCGGGCTTCACCTCCAGCGTCGCGGCGCCGACGATGGACTCGGAGTTGGTGCGGGTCAGCACGCCGAGGCGTCCCGACAGACGAGGCAGCTTCCCCCGATCGCGCATCTTGAACAGCAGGTGCTGCGTCCCCCAGGTGCCCGCTGCCAGGATCAGGTGCGAGGCGGTGTAGGTGCGCCGGTCGCGGCGCAGCCAACTTCCGGTGCGTACCGTTCGGACCTCCCACAGGCCGTCGGGACGCTGCTCGAAGCCCTTCACCGTGGTCATCGGGATGACTTGCGCGCCATTGGCTTCCGCGAGGCCGAGGTAGTTCTTCACCAGCGTGTTCTTGGCGCCGTAGCGGCAGCCGGTCATGCAGCAGCCGCATTCCAGGCAGCCGGTCCGGTCCGGCCCGGCGCCCCCGAAGTACGGGTCCGGCACGGTCTTACCGGGCGCCTTGGTGCCGTTCGGGCCGAAGAACACCCCGACCGGGGTCGGCACGAACGTGTCACCACACCCCATCTCGTCGGCGACCTCCTTCATCAGGCGGTCGGCGTCGGTGAACGTCGGGTTCTCCACCACGCCCAGCATCCGTTGGGCCTGCTCGTAGTGCGGCATCAACTCGTCGCGCCAGTCGGTGATGTGCGCCCACTGCCGGTCTTTGAAGAAGGGCTCCGGCGGCACGTACAGGGTGTTGGCGTAGTTGAGCGAACCGCCGCCCACCCCGGCGCCGGCCAGGATCATCACGTTGCGCAGCGGGTGGATCCGCTGGATGCCGTAGCAACCCAGCCTGGGCGCCCACAAGAACTTGCGCAGGTCCCAGGAGGTCTCGGCAAACTCCTGGTCCGAGAACCGGCGGCCGGCCTCCAGCACGCCCACCCGGTAGCCCTTTTCCGTCAGCCGCAACGCGCTGACGCTGCCCCCAAACCCCGACCCGATGATCAGGACGTCGTAATCCGGCTTCATTGCACCAGTATGGCCGTACCGGCCGGTAACAAACCAGGGGGCTTCGAGCACCCGGCGCTGGCCTCAGCCGCCGACGGTCAGGCCGACCTTCTGGAACTCCTTGAGGTCGCAGTAACCGGCCTTGGCCATCGACCGGCGCAGGCCGCCGACCAGGTTCAGGCTGCCGAACGGGTCGTCCGACGGCCCGCTCAGCACCCGCTCCAGCGGCGGCCGCTCGCCCACCGCGATCTGCAGCAACGCCCCGCGCGGCAGCGACGGGTGCGCCGCGGCGGCCGGCCAGAACCAACCACCCCCGAGCGCCTCGGCCGCCTCGGCCAGCGGCGTGCCCAGCACCACCGCATCGGCGCCACACGCGATGGCCTTGGCCAGCTCGCCAGAGGTGTGGATGTCGCCGTCGGCCAGCACGTGCACGTACCGGCCGCCGGTCTCGTCGAGGTATTCGCGGCGCGCGGCGGCCGCGTCGGCGATCGCGGTGGCCATCGGCACGCTGATGCCCAGCACCTCGTCGCTGGTCGTCACGCCCCGGGTAGAGCCGTAGCCGACGATGACGCCGGCGGCGCCGGTGCGCATCAGGTGCAGCGCGGTGCGATGGTCGAGCACCCCGCCGGCGACCACCGGCACGTCGAGCTCGGAGATGAAGGTCTTCAGGTTCAGCGGCTCGCCATCGCTAGCCACCCGCTCGGCGGACACGATCGTGCCCTGGATGACCAGCAGGTCGATCCCCGCCTGCAGCAGCACCGGCGTCAGCGCCTGGGCATTTTGCGGGCTGACCCGCACCGCGGTGATCACCCCCGCCTCGCGGATGCGCGCCACGGCCGAACCCAGCAGGTCCGGGTCCAGCGGCGCCGCGTGCAGTTCCTGCAGCAGCCGGATTGCCGCCGAGGGTTCGGGCTCCTTTTCGGCGGCCTCAAGCAGTTGCGCGATCTTGGCCTCGACGTCGGCGTGCCGGCCGATCAGCCCCTCGCCGTTGAGCACGCCCAGCCCGCCGAGCCGGCCCAGCTCGATCGCGAACTCCGGCGACACCAAAGCGTCGGTGGGATGGGCGATTACCGGGATCTCGAAGCGGTAGGCGTCCAGCTGCCACGCCGTCGACACGTCCTTCGACGAGCGGGTGCGCCGCGACGGCACGATGCTGATCTCGCTCAGTTCATACGTGCGACGGGCGACGCGGCCCATGCCGATCTCGACCATTGCCAGTTCGCTGTTCACCGGGCGAAATAGTTGGGCGCTTCGACCGTCATGGCGACATCGTGGGGGTGGCTCTCGCGCAGCCCGGCCGCCGTGATCCGGACGAACTGCGCCTGCTGCAGCACCTCGATGGTGGGCGAGCCGGTGTAGCCCATCGCGGCGCGCAGGCCGCCGGTGAGCTGGTGGATCACCGACGACAGCGGTCCGCGGAACGGTACCCGGCCCTCGATGCCCTCGGGCACCAGCTTGTCCTCGGAGAGCGCGTCGTCGGCGAAGTAGCGGTCCTTGGAGTAGGACTTGCCGCCGCCCGACCCGCCGGAGCCCCGGCCCGCCATGGCACCGAGCGATCCCATGCCCCGGTAGCTCTTGAACTGCTTGCCGTTGACGAAGATCAGTTCGCCGGGCGCCTCGGCCGTGCCGGCCAGCAGCGAGCCGAGCATGGCCGTCGACGCGCCGGCGGCCAGCGCCTTGGCGATGTCGCCGGAGTACTGCAGTCCCCCGTCGGCAATGACCGGCACACCGGCCGGGCGGCACGCCGCGACGGCTTCCAAGATTGCGGTGATCTGCGGTGCGCCGACGCCGGCCACCACCCGCGTCGTGCAGATCGAACCGGGGCCCACCCCGACCTTGACCGCGTCGGCCCCGGCGTCGACGAGCGCGGCGGCCGCGGCCCGGGTGGCCACGTTGCCGCCGATGATCTCGACGCGCTCGCCGACCTCGGCCTTGAGTTTGCCGACCATGTCGAGCACCAGCCGGTTGTGTGCGTGCGCGGTGTCCACGATCAGCACGTCGACGCCGGCGTCGACCAGCATCATCGCGCGGACCCAGGCGTCACCGCCGACGCCGACGGCGGCGCCGACCAGCAGCCGCCCGTCGCTGTCCTTGGTGGCCAGCGGGTGCTGTTCGGTCTTGACGAAGTCCTTGACGGTGATCAGCCCGGTCAGCCGGCCGTGCCCGTCGACGACCGGAAGCTTCTCGATCTTGTTGCGGCGCAACAACCCCAGCGCCGCGTCGGCGCTGACGCCCTCCTGCGCGGTGATCAGCGGGGCCTTGGTCATCACCTCGGCGACCTTCTTGGTCTGGTCCACCTCGAAGCGCATGTCGCGGTTGGTGATGATGCCGACCAGCGCGCCGTCGTCGTCGACGACGGGCAAACCCGAGATCCGGAACCGGGCGCACAGCGCGTCGACCTGAGCCAGCGTGTTGTCGGGGCGGCAGGTGACCGGATCGGTGACCATGCCGGCCTCGGAGCGCTTCACCATCTCGACCTGGCCGGCCTGCTCGGCGACCGGCAGGTTGCGGTGCAGCACGCCCATGCCGCCAGCCCGGGCCATAGCGATCGCCATCCGCGACTCGGTGACGGTGTCCATCGCCGAGCTGACCAGCGGCACCTTCAGCCTGATCTTCCTGGTGAGCTGGCTGGAGGTGTCGGCGGTGGCCGGGACAACATCGGAGGCCGCGGGCAGCAGCAACACGTCGTCGAACGTCAATCCGAGCATCGCGATTTTGTACGGGTTGTCGCCCCCGGTCGGCAGCGGGTCGTCGGCCAGTCCGGGGAGGTGGGGGTCGCGCAGGTACGGGCTGGCAACCAGGTCGGAGCTGTCTTCCAAATGGGACATGCCACGGGACATCGGTGGGGCCCTCCATACGCGCGCGGAGTGAGAAGCCCATCCTATCGGCTCGCACGGACAGCGGACCCGCTTGCCCGGGCGCCACGCGGCGCGCGTCTCCCTGCTGGCGCGATGACGGCCCGCCTGCGTAGTCTAGAGGCGTGCGTGACCACCTCCCACCGGGTTTGCCACCCGACCCGTTCGCCGACGACCCCTGCGATCCGTCGGCTGCGCTCGAAGCCGTCGAGCCGGGGCAACCCCTGGATCAGCAAGAGCGGATGGCGGTCGAGGCGGACCTGGCCGATCTGGCCGTGTACGAGGCTCTGCTGGCGCACAAGGGAATTCGCGGACTCGTGGTGTGCTGCGACGAATGTCAGCAGGACCACTACCACGACTGGGACATGTTGCGGGCCAACCTGTTGCAGCTGCTCATCGACGGCACCGTCCGCCCGCATGAGCCCGCCTACGACCCCGAACCCGACTCCTATGTCACGTGGGATTACTGCCGGGGATACGCCGACGCCTCGCTGAATGAAGCGACGTCAGACGCGGACGGGTTTCACCGCCGCTGAGCTAGGGCGTGTCGTCCGGCGCCGCTGATGGCGGCGTGGACGAGTGCCCGTGATGCCGATGCCGCCCGGACGACGGGCTCGTTGTGGGGCTCGTCGTCGAACTTGCTGATGGGCTCGGTGGGGTCGTAGTCGGCGCGGCCGGCGAAGTGGACGAAGCGGCCGGCGCCTTGGGCTTCGGCGCGGCCGGCGGCAGCGTCGCGTTCGGGTTGCGCGATTCGACCCGGGTGTTGAGCAGGTTCACCTCGTCCAACAGGTCGTTGCGGCTGGCCCCGTCGTTCATGGATTGCACCGTGCTGCTGACCTCGGCCAGCTGATTCTGCGCTTGGGTCCACTGGCCCTGGTCGATCATTTGCTGAACCTTGGCCAGTTCGGCCTTGGCCGACAGCTCGATCTGGCTGTCCTTGACGCGCGGCTGGTCGAAGAACATCGCGTGCAGGCCGTACAGCGTGTCGCCGGGGCGGGCCTCGACCACCATGGCCCCGAACCCGCTCAGCACCAGCAGCGTGGCGGCCACCGATCCGATCGCGGCGAGACCGCGGCGGGCACGCCGCCGCTCGGCCAGCCCGGCGTGCAGCGCCCCGACGGCCTCTTCCGGCGAAACCAGCGCGCTGGCCGGCGGCCAGCGCAGGTCGTCTCGCCAGTCGGCCAGCAGGACGGCCAGCGCGTCATCGTTGGGATCGTCGAGATCGACCGGCCGGCGCTCGGCCAACGCGTCGAGAAGCAAGTCGGTGCTGGCGAATTCATCCAGGGATTCAGGCATAGTCACCCGCCGCGACGATTTCGGACTTGAGCCGGGACAGCGCCCGGTGCTGGGCCACGCGGACCGCTCCCGTCGTGCTGCCGACGGCGGCGGCGGTCTCCTCGGCGGACAGGCCGACGACCACCCGCAGGATCAGGATCTCGCGCTGCTTGGACGGCAGGATCTCGAGCAGCTCGTTCATTCGGCTGACCGAGTCGGCCTCGATGGCCCGCTGCTCCGGGCCCGCGTCGGTCGACCAGCGTTCGGGAATGGTCTCGGCGGGGTAGGCGAGGTCACGACCGGCGGCCCGGTGCGCGTCGGCGACCTTGTGGGCCGCGATGCCGTACAGGAAGGCCAGGAACGGGCGTCCCCGCTCGCGATAGCGCGGCAGCGCCGTGATGGTGGCCAAGCACACCTCCTGAGCCACGTCGTCGGCGCTCAGACCACCCCGCGCGACCGTGCCGACTCGCGCGCGGCAATATCGGACGACGATCGGACGGATGGTCTCCAGCACCTCCCGTAGGGCGTTTCGGTCCCCCGCCACGGCCTCCGCGACCACAGCGTCGAGACGTTCCCCTTGAATTGTCATCGACGGCGGTTGCTCCAACGTTACGAACGGGACACATCGCGGGCTAACTAACGCAATGACAATAACGGGCCGAAGGCCGTTTCAAGCGGAACGCCACGCGCCCCCGGCGCGCCGCACCTGGCCTGCGCAGATATCGCGAATTTCACGCAGCTTTTGTGTTGAAAACGTGACACTTTCGATGTCGATCAGCAAGCAAGCCAGCGCCCATCGAAGCGGGATCAGGTTGGACCGGCCGGTGGCGTCCAGCGCCGCCTCGGCGACCGCGCGGGCGCGCTCGACGCGGCCGGCGCTGCACAGCGCGGCGGCGAGCACCACGTCGCTCTTCACCCGGTGCCGCACCGACGAAACGACCATCGCCTCCGCCAGCCGCACGGCCTCCTCGGCGTGACGCACGGCCGACGCACCTTCCCCGGAGGCCATCGCCAACTCAGCGGCCACCCATCCCCGGCGCACCGGGAGCCGGTCCGGGACCGCACCCAGGTACACGCGGCCCAACAACGTTGCCGCGGCGGCGAACCGGCCGATGCCCAGCGCGTCGGCCGCCAGCCCGATCAGCGCATCGGCGCGCGCCTCCGCGTCCGCCCCGGCCAACGCGAGCGCGCGGCCGTCCCAGCCCCGCGCCAGTTCATGCCAGCCGAGCTGGCGCAGGAACGAGCCGTGCGTGCTGTGCGCCAGCGACGTCCACCGGCCGCCGGTGCGTCGCAGCTCCGCCAGGTCGTGGTAGGCGCTGCCATAGCGGCCCTGCCCGCCCGCCGCGACGGCCCGCCACCACAGTTGCTGCGGCGTGCCCGCCGCCGGCAGCGGCCAGGTTCCGGGTTGGTCCCCGAAGGCGGCGGCGGCCAGTGTGCTCTTAATCACCGAAGTGTGACCAGTTTCAATCACAGTGATAGTAGTAAACACTTCGTGCTGTTCTTGTTACCGAGCTGTTAATCGCCATGAGCTGCGTACTAATTGCTCCCCCCACTGTCTTGCGCGCTGAGCTGGGAAATCACGGTCCGGTCAAGCGCCTGGTAGCACGGTCTTTGGTCAACAAAAGCGTGGCACATGAACGGCGAGTTAATTCTCTTACAACGCTTACATATTTTGGCGACCTAAGTGGCTATTGACGGAAATTCGCCGCCCACCCTAAGTTCTACTTCGACGGGTAGTCAGCGGTGACCCCACTCGAAAATCGGTTGCACAATCGCTTGTCCGACGCTTCGCGAACCTGAACTTCTGGGCGTGCCGTGCAGAGAGGGAACGATCCAATGCCACAGCCGGAGCAGCTACCTGGCCCCAACGCCGACATCTGGAACTGGCAACTGCAAGGCCTGTGCCGCGGCGTTGACTCGTCGATGTTCTTCCACCCCGACGGCGAGCGCGGCCGCGCCCGCATGCAGCGCGAGCAGCGCGCCAAGGAGATGTGCCGGCGGTGCCCGGTGATCCAGGAGTGCCGGTCCCACGCGCTGGAAGTTGGTGAGCCGTACGGAGTTTGGGGCGGCCTGTCGGAATCCGAGCGCGACATGCTGCTGAAGGGCGACATCGGCCGCAACCGCGGGATCCGCCGCTCCGCCTAGTGCACCCCGGCGCCCAACAGGCCGCCGGACACGATCATCACCGCGAGCCACGAGGCTATCCCCGCGCATCCCAGCACGGCGCCGGCGATGGCCGATCCCCGAGGCTGGCTGTCGCGGTTGGCGCGGTCCAGCGCGACGAAGCCCATCGCCGCGCCGACGAGCGAAAGAACGATGCCGAGGCCGCAGTGGGCGTGCAGGAGAAGGCCGGCGATGCCCATCATCACCGAGTAGCGCGCCTCCGACTTGGCCTGCGCGGACGGTAGCTCCGTAGTCGTCATTTCTTTCCTCCTGCCTCGCTCTTGGTCCCGAGCGTGCCGTGCGGGGCTTGGCGAATTCTGGACAGTTCCTTGGCCCGCCGAATTTGCCGGGTGAACAATTCGCGGCCGCCGTACGTGTCCTAGAGGTGGGCCGCGCGCCGCAGGCCGGCCGTGGTCCGATCGGCACGTCGTCGAGACCCGCTGCGCCGCGTCGGTTCACCCACTCCACAGGAGGAGTGCCGTGGCTGAACGGTCACACAATTCTTTTGATCAGATCCGAACCACACTTGGACGACAGCGGTGGTTGGATCGGCCGAGCTACCGCCTCGAGCACGCGCTGACCTTCCTGTTCGCGGCCATGGGCCGGCATCGGGATCGGGTCGGCAACGCGCTGCACGGCACCTGGCTCGGCCATCCGCTGCATCCGGCGCTGACGTCGGTGCCGACCGGGGCGGTGACGACGACGGTCGCGATGGATGCGGCCGGCCTGCTTCCCGGTCGCACCTACCGCGACGCGTCGCGGTTCGCGCTGGGCGTCGGAATCGTCGGCAGGCTCGGCGCGGCCGCCACCGGCGTGACGGACTGGCAGCACACCCACGAGCAGTCGCGCCGCATCGGCCTGGTGCACGGCGTGCTCAACGCGGTCGCGACGGGGCTGTACGCGGCGTCGTGGTGGGACCGGCGCCGGGGCCGTCAACTGCGCGGAATGGCAAGCAGCGCTTTGGGTTACGGCCTCACCCTCGGTAGCGGCTATCTGGGTGGGACGCTGGTGTACGGGGAGGCGACCGGCGTCGATCGCTCCGGTGACCGCCTGGCCGGGGACCACTGGACGCCGGTGCTGCCGGCGGCCGCCCTGGACGGCCAGCCGCAGCGCGTCGACGTCAACGGCGTCGGCGTGGTGCTCTACCGCAGCGACGGCCGGGTGCTGGCCGTCGGCGAGCGCTGCCCGCACCTGGGCGCCCCGATGGGCGACGGCTGGATCGACCGCGACCGCATCGTCTGCCCGTGGCACGGTTCGAGGTTCGCGTGCGAATCCGGGGAGGTGCTGCGCGGGCCCGCGACGGCGGCGCTGCCGAGCTACCCAGCGCGCATCCGTGACGGGCTCGTCGAGGTCCGGGGGACGGCGAAATGAATGCCTACGACGTGCTTTTCGAGCACCACAAGGTCCTGCGCGGGCTTTGCGAGAAGATCACCGCGATAACGCCGGACACCGAAGAACGGCAACGTGCCCTCGACGAGTTGCTGGTCGAGCTCGACATCCACATGCGCATCGAGGACGACCTGTTCTATCCGGCGGTGTCGGCGGCAACCGAGCTCGTCGCGATCGCCCATGCCGAACACCGCCAGGTCTGGGATCAGCTCACGGTGCTGCTGCGCACGGCGCCGAGCGCGCCGGAATATGAGGACGAGTGGCGCTCGTTCGTCACCGTGCTGGACGCCCACGCCAGCGAGGAAGAGCGCGACTTGTGCCCGGCCTCAATCGATTTGAGCGAGGATATGCTCGAGGCGCTGGGAAACCGGATGATCGAGCGCATCGCCGAATTGCGTCGATCGAGCATCCACCGGCTCCGCGTCCGCGGGCGCAAGGCCCTACTCAGCGCGCTGGGAGGATAACCGCTCAGAGGTTCGTCGGCGCGCCCAGCGCGCCCGGCGTGCGCGGAACGCGGCCGGTAAGCAGGTCGTGCATCCGGGTGGCGTCGTGTGCGGCGGCGGTGGCGGCCCGCAGGTGCCACTCTTCGCCGTCTTCGGTGTAGGCGACCATCTGCCGGGCCGCGAAGCTGTAAAGCGACTGGATCATGGGCAGATTCCTCTTGCCCGCCACGTCGGCTATCCACAGGTAGCTCGACGCCTGCCGGAGCGCTTCTGTCAACTGCGGTTCGGAGACCACCCGACCCACGCTCGCACATGACGCGGGTGCGAAGCACCGGCCACGGCCCGGCTCATATACCTCTCATATCTTTGTTCGGCGGTTTGATATTGGCTCATCGGGGTAGGCCCAGCCCATGAAACGGGAAATGGCCTTTGCGGTCGCGGCACTCACCGCGACCATCGCGCCATTGGGCGCATGCGCAAACCAGGGCGGTAACCAGTCCACCACGTCACCGTCCTCGAGCGCGGCGGCGGGCGCCGAGCGGATGACCACGCAGTTGAAGAGCGCCGACGGCACGCAGGTCGCCACCGCCACCATCGACTTCACGAGCGGCTACGCCACGGTGACGGTCGAGGCGGGCCCGAATCAGGTCCTTACCCAGGGCTTCCACGGGCTGCAAATCCACGCCGTTGGCAAGTGCGAGGGCGGGGACTTCAGCTCCGCCGGCAGCGTCTATCAGGCGCCGGGGCACAGCGGCTACCCGGCCAGCGGCGACCTGACCGCGCTGCAGGTGCGCTCCGACGGCTCGGCGAAACTCGTCACCACCACCAACTCCTTCACCGCCGCGGACCTGAGAAACAGCTCGGGCACCGCGCTGGTCATCCACCAGGCCGCCGACAACCTCAGCGGCACGTCCAGCGGTGATTCCGGTAAGCGCCTGGCCTGCGGCGTGATCACCGCGGCGGCCGCGACGACGACGTCGTCGACCACGGAGACCACGACCGTCACCACGGTCACGACTGCCGTGCCCCCGCCGTCCGCCAGCACGAGCACCAGCACGAGCACCGTCACGGTCACCAGCACCCCGACCACCACGCCGAGCTACACCTGGACGACCCCGCCCAGCCTTCCTCCGCGCTGACGCGAGGCTAGCCGTGGACGAACGTCACCGTGTCGTCGAGCGGCGCGCGACCGGTGCGCACGTAGCCGACCGCCGGGTCCTCGTACCCGATTGACATGCCGCAGAACAGGATTAGCCCATCCGGGGGCGAAACGATCTCCGCGACGGTCTTGCGATACACCGACCACGCCATCTGCGGGCAGCTGTGCAGTCCTTCGGCGCGCAGCAGCAGCATGACGGTCTGCAGGTACATGCCGACGTCGGCCCATTGGGGCCGGCCGAGGTCGCGGTCGATGTAGCAGAACAGGGCGGCGGGCGCGCCGAAGCACTCCCAGTTCGCCGAGGCGGCCCGCTGACGGGCCTCCCAGTCCTCGCGCTCAATGCCGAGCGCGCTGTAGCGCTCGTGGCCGAAGGCGGATCGGCGTTCGCGGTAGGGGGACTTCAGGTCGTCGGGGTACATCTCGTACTCCCGCTCGTCCCAGGGGTCGCGAGCGGCCACGCGTTCACCGGCGCGTTTCTTGAGCTCGGCCAGCAGCGCACCGGTCACCACGTAGGAGTTCCACGACTGGAGGTTCGATCCAGACGGCGACCACGCCGCCGCGGACAGCACCCGCTCCAGCACCTCCCTCGACACCGGCTCGTCGGTGAATCCGCGCACGGCTCGTCGGGTGGTGACTGCCTCGTATACGTCCACGGTCGCTCCCCCTGGTCGGCTCCGTTGCCAACCATAGGGGCCCTTGGGTCAGCTCGCGCCCGCCGCGATCACCTCGTCCACTTCGAGCGCCCGGTCGGCCATCTCGGCGTGCGCCTTGTCCAGCGCCTCGGCCTGATCCTCATCGGCCTTCATCAGCGCCTCGATGTTGGAGCATGCTAGGTCGAGGACGCCCATCTCCGTGAAGGCCTTCTGCACCTTGTCGCCCCACAACCCGATGTCCTTGACGATCGGCACGATCCGGCTGAACAGGTGGGAGCGGAACTGCACCATCAGCGGCGACGTGTCGACCCACTCGGCACAAGCTTTGGCGTCGAGGCCGAGGGTTTCGAAAACCTCCTCGCCGCGGAACCGGTCGCGCATCAGGTAGCAGGCGTCCACGACGAACTCTTCACGCTCGTCGCGCTCGGCCTCGGTGAGCGCGGAGTAATAGTCCTTCAACGAGATTCGGCCGAAGGCCACGTGTCGGGCCTCGTCCTGCATGACGTAGGCCAGCAACTGCTTGGCCAACGAGTCCGGCGGCGCCAAGTCGCGCAGCGTCCCGAAGGCGGCGAGTGCGAGCCCTTCGATGAGGACCTGCATGCCGAGATACGGCATGTCCCAACGCGAGTCGCGCAGGGTGTCGTCCAGCAATTGGGTCAGGTTCTTGTTGATCGGATAGACCAGACCGACCTTCTCCTGCAGGAACCGCGAGAACGCCTCCACGTGCCGGGCCTCGTCCATGGTCTGGGTGGCCGCGTAGAACTTCGCGTCCAAGTCCGGGACCACCTCGACGATCTTGGCCGCGCACACCATTGCCCCCTGCTCGCCGTGCAGGAACTGGGAGAACTGCCAGGCCTGGGAGTGCCGGCGCATCTCGGCGCGACGCGATTCGTCCGCCGCCTCCCACACCGGACTGCCGAACAGCGGATGGAACTCGTCGGGCAACCCGACCGGGTTCATCGGGTCGACGTCTTGCGCCCAGTCGATGCGCGACTGGGCATCCCACTGCTTGTCCTTTCCCTTTTGATACAGGGAGAGGAGCCGGGCGCGGCCCTCGTCGTACTCCCAGGTGAAGCGCGCATCGCCGGCACTGGGGACCGCCCACGAGTAGGGCTCGGGGACGGCCGTGTACTTGTCCCTCGTGGTCATGACTTCTCGCCTCTCCGCCAGGTATGACCAGTGGTCATATGACGAGTATCACACTGCACCGCGGATGGCAGCTCGTCAACCCTGACGCGCTGAGCGTCGCCGGCGGCCCACCGCTCAGACACCTACCGTATTGGGCGCACGGCTGGCCAGAATAATCGGAAGAGCCGCTCCCGCCACCCGTCGGCAACCTGCCCCGTACGCGCCTGCTCGGCAATGTATGCGCCAACGATCGCGTCAATGAGCGTCGCGGTTTCAATGTCGGCGCGCATGGCCCCCTTGGCTTTGGCGTTGTCGACAACGGCCGTCAGTTTGGCCCGTTGTTCGACGAGAAGCTGTCGGAACGCCGTCGTGAATTCGGGGTCATCCTCGGTCAGCAGTGCTGCAAGACCGCCGAGTCCAATGCCGCTCTCGACGGCCTCGACCGCGTGATCGATCAGCCACCGTAGCTGATCGGCCGCGTCTTTCCGAGGGTCCAGCGGCGCCGGAGCCGCCAGCTTCGACAGAGCGCTCGACAACATGTCCCGCCGATTGGGGTGTCGCCGGTAGATCGTTGTCTTCGCAATTCTGGAGTGGCCGGCAACCGCCTCGACAGTGACGGCGCGCGGGCCGCCGGTTCGCAACAGATGCAGCGTCGACTCCGCGATGGCTTCATCGACGCGGCGCTGCGGCCCCATTGCATGTCCTCCGGTCAGCCCCTCGGGAATAAACGTGTCCACTCGTACGCTACGCTATACGTAGCGATCGCTACGCTACGCGTATCGTATCGAAATGTGTCGGATGCCTTTGAAAGGAGAAGCTATGAACGTCTCGTCTCGCATTACCTCAGGAACCGCGTCGGCCGTGGGTTATCTGCTGCTTCTCATGGCGTTCGCCTCGCTCGGGTTGTTCGTTGCGGCCCTGGCGACCGGCAGCGGACTTGCCGCGATCTTCGGCAGTGGTTTGATCGTCTGCCTAGCCGGTTCCGTCACCGCTTTCCGGGCGGCATCTCACAAATTAGCCCGGTCGGGCGTGTTGGCCGAGGCCACAAGCCCTGTCAGCATCTTTTCGACCCCGCTGCGCCAGGATCAGATCGATCGGTACCTCGAGAACTACCGAGGCCAGCGCGAACACCTTGCCCCGCCCCGAACGGCCGTCATCGCCATAGCCGACTCGGCCCGCCAGACCAGCCCCGAGCGCCGCGAACCGGCGCTGCTATCGGCATGAACGGGATCGCACCGGACGAAAACACCCCCGGCCGATTGACCGGGGGTGGTTCGTTACCGGGTGTTTCTAGTGGTGGTGATGGCCGTGGCCGTGGCCGTGGTCTTCCTCCTCGGCGGGCTTCTCGACCACCGCGGTCTCGGTGGTGAGCACCATCCGGGCCACCGACGCCGCGTTGACGACGGCCGACCGGGTCACCTTGACCGGGTCGATCACGCCGGCGCCGAGCAGGTCGCCGTATTCCAGCGTCTCGGCGTTCAGGCCCTGCCCGACGGGCAACTCGCTGACCTTGTTCACGGCGACCGAGCCGTCCAGCCCGGCGTTGGTGGCGATCCAGTACAGGGGCGCCGCCAGCGCCGTGGAGAACACGTCGACGCCGAGCGCCTCGTCGCCGCTGAGCGTTGCGCGCAGCTCCTGCAACGCCTTTCGGGCGTGGATAAGCGCCGTTCCGCCGCCCGCGACGATGCCCTCCTCGACGGCGGCCTTGGCGGCCGCGACGGCGTCCTCGACGCTTTCCTTGCGCTCCTTGAGCGCCGTCTCGGTGGCGGCACCGACCTTGATGACGGCCACGCCGCCGGCCAGCTTGGCCAGCCGCTCCTGCAGCTTCTCGCGATCCCAGTCGGAGTCGCTCTTCTCGATCTCAGCGCGCAGCTGCTTGACGCGGTTGGCGACCGCCTCCTTGGAGCCGCCGCCCTCGACGATGATCGTGTCGTCCTTGCTGACGACCACGCGGCGGGCCGAGCCCAGCACCTCGGCGCCGACCTCGCGCAGCAGCAGGCCGGCGTCGGGGTTGATCACCTGCCCGCCCGTGACCACCGCCAGGTCCTCGAGGAACGCCTTGCGGCGGTCACCGAAGAATGGCGCCTTGACCGCAACGGCCTTCAGCGTCTTGCGGATCGAGTTGACCACCAGCGTCGCCAGGGCCTCGCCCTCGACGTCCTCGGCGACGATCAGCAGCGGCTTGCCCGATTCGGCGACCTTCTCCAGCATCGGCAGCAGGTCGGGCAGCGAGCTGATCTTCTCCTGGTGCAGCAGGATCAGCGGGTCGTCGAGCACGGCCTCCTGTGAGTCGAAGTCGGTGACGAAATACGCCGACAGGAAGCCCTTGTCGAAGCCGACGCCCTCGGTGAACTCCAGCTCGGTGTTCAGGGTGGAGGATTCCTCGACGCTGACGACGCCGTCGGCGCCGACTTTGGTCATCGCCTCGCCGACCAGCTCACCGATGTGCGGGTCGCGCGACGACACGGTCGCCACCTGCGCGATCCCCTCCTTGCCGGAGACCGGGGTGGCCTCGGCCAGCAGCGCCTCGGACACCGCGTCGCCGGCCTTGCCGATCCCGACGCCCAGCGCGATCGGGTTGGCGCCGGCGGCGACCATGCGCAGCCCGTCCTTGACCAGCGCCTGCGCCAGCACGGTCGCGGTGGTGGTGCCGTCGCCCGCGACGTCGTTGGTCTTGGTGGCCACCGACTTCACCAGCTGGGCGCCCAGGTTCTCGAACGGGTCCTCGAGGTCGATCTCGCGCGCGACGGTGACGCCGTCGTTGGTGACTGCGGGCCCGCCGAAGGCCTTGGCCAGCACCACGTGCCGGCCGCGCGGGCCCAGCGTCACCCGGACGGCGTCGGCGAGCTTGTTCACGCCGGCCTCCATGGCGCGGCGCGCGGTTTCGTCGTACTCAATAACTTTGCTCATCAGGCTCCTTCACAACGCATGCCGCCCCGGAAATCACCCGCGGGGTGCGCGGGGATCGCCGGGGCGGAACACGGTCCTTACTTGGATACGACAGCCAGCACGTCGCGCGCGGACAGGATCAGGTACTCCTCGCCGTTGTACTTGATCTCGGTGCCGCCGTACTTGCTGTAGATGACGGTGTCACCCTCCGAGACGTCCAGCGGGATCCGCTTCTCGCCGTCCTCGTCCCACCGGCCCGGGCCGACTGCGACGACGGTGCCTTCCTGCGGCTTCTCCTTGGCGGTGTCAGGAATGACCAGACCGGACGCGGTCGTGGTCTCGGCCTCGTTGGCCTGCACGAGAATCTTGTCCTCGAGTGGCTTGATGTTCACCTTCGCCACGATTGGAGCCCTCCACTAGTTAGATCGGGCCGGAGCCTTCGCCCCGGACATGTGTTAGATCCGGGTCCGGGGCATTCGCCCCGGCCGGATTATCAGTTGACCCAGCATCCATCCGTGCCCTCGCGCCGTCGTCGCGGGTGCCGACACAGGGGCTTGGCCGATTGCCACCTAGCACTCTATACATGCGAGTGCTAGCACTCAAGGGCGCCATGGTGCTTCTCGCCCGCCGGCGTGTCCGCGCTGAGCGAACGTCAGCCCACCTGGGCTTTTACCACCGGCAGGCCGGGGTCGCTGGGGACGTCCAGCGGCGACGGCGCCGCGCCCGCCGCCACCAGGTGCGCGGCGAAGGCGGCGATCATCGCCCCGTTGTCGGTGCACAGCCGGGGCCGGGGGATGCGCAGCTCGAGGCCGGCCGCCGCGCAGCGCTCGGTGGCCAGCTCCCGCAATCGCGAATTCGCGGCCACTCCCCCGGCGATCAACAGCGTCGAGACGCCGAGCTGGCTCGCCGCGCGCACCGCCTTTCCGGTGAGCACGTCGGCGACGGCTTCTTGGAAGCCGGCGGCGACGTCGGCGGTGGCCGCGTCGGGGCGGCTTTCGACGTAGCGCGCGACGGCGGTCTTGAGCCCGGAGAAGCTGAACGCGTACGGGTCGTCGCGGGGACCGGTCATGCCGCGCGGGAACGGGATGGCATCGGGATCGCCGGTGCGGGCCAGGTCGTCGAGCACCTTGCCGCCCGGGTAGCCCAGCCCCAGCAGCCGCGCCACCTTGTCGTAGGCCTCGCCGGCGGCGTCGTCGACGGTGCTGCCCAGTTCGACGATCGGCTCGCCGAGGGAGCGCACGTGCAGCAGGTGGGTGTGCCCGCCCGACACCAGCAGAGCCACGCACTCGGGCAGCGGTCCGTGTTCGTAGACGTCGGCGGCCAGGTGCCCGCCCAGGTGGTTCACGGCGTAGAACGGCACGTCCCAGGCGGCCGAATACGCCTTGGCCGCGGCCACTCCCACCAGCAGGGCGCCGGCCAGCCCGGGCCCGATGGTGGCCGCAACGACGTCGGGCTTGTCGAGCCCCGCCGTCGCCAGCGCGCGGCGCATGGCCGGGCCGAGCGCCTCCAAGTGTGCGCGCGAGGCGATCTCGGGGACGACGCCGCCGAAGCGGACGTGTTCGTCGACGCTGGACGCCACCTCGTCGGCGAGCAGGGTCACGGTGCCGTCCTCGTCGAGGCGCGCGATCCCGACTCCCGTTTCGTCGCAGGAGGTTTCGATGGCCAGGACGATCATCGGCCCTCCCGCCGCATGGTGTACGCGTCGGCGCCGCTGACCCGGTAGTAGCGCTTGCGCAGGCCGATCTGCGCGAATCCCGCGCTGCGGTAGAGCCCGATGGCCGCCTCGTTGTCGGTGCGGACCTCCAGGTAGACGACGCCGCCGCCGGCGAAATCGAGCAGGTCATCGAGCAGCCGCCGGCCGATGCCCCGGCCCTGATAGGCCGGATCCACCCCGATGGTGTGCACCTCGTACTCGAAGGGCGGGACGCGCCCCAATCGCGAGATGCCGGCGTAGCCGACCAGGATGTCGCCGACCCGGGCGGCCGTGTAGTGGTTGTGCTTGGCGGCGAGCTCGCGGTTGAACGCCACCGCGGGCCACGGGTCGTCGCCGGGGAACAGCACCGCCTCCAGCTCGGCGCAGCGCTCGGCGTCGGCGGGTGTCAATGCGCCGATGGTCACGGGCTCGCTGCACGCGGTCATCGGGGTGCCGCCAGGGGCTTGGCGTCGGGGCGGCGCAGGTACAGCGCCACGAGCGGCAGTGGGCGCTCGGACCAGTCGGGTACCGCCGCAACCAGGCCCGCCGGCGTCGGGTGCGCCGGCCCGCAGACCGGCAGGCCGAACAGGGCGGCGTGCTCGGGCGAGCCGGCGACCGCAGCGGCGTTGCCGGGGTCGACGTCGGCGGGGGCATTGACGCCGGGACCCGCCATGCGGAACCCGTCGCGATACCGGGCCCAGTAGACCTCGCGGCGGCGGGCGTCGGTGACCACCAGCACGTCGCCGGTGGTGCGCACCCCGATGGCGTCCAGGCTGCACACCCCGCGCACCGGGATGCCCAGCGCGTGCCCGTACGCGGCGGCGGTGGCCATCCCGGCCCGCAGGCCGGTGAACGGGCCGGGTCCGCAGCCCACGACGACGGCGTCAAGGTCGCCCATGGTCAGCCCGGCGTCGGCGAGGGCGGCCAGCGCGTTGGGGGTCAGCCGTTCGGCGTGCGCGCGGGCGTCGTGGGTGACCCGCTCGGCCAGGACCGTCAGGTCCTCGAGTCGTACGACGCCCGCCGTCACGGCGGGGGTGGCGGTGTCGAGCGCAAGCACGTTCACGAACGCCCCCACTCCCAGGTCGCGATCCGCACGTCGGAGTGGCTGACCCGCTCGAGCCGGACGTCGAGGTGGCGCTCCGACAGCCGTTCGGCCAGGCCCTCGCCCCACTCGACTACGACGACCGCGTCATCGAGATCGGTGTCGAGGTCCAGCGAGTCCAGCTCGCCCAGCAGGTCGGCGCCGCTGTGATCCAGCAGCCGGTACATGTCGACGTGAATCATCGCGGGCGCGCCCGGCCGCCGCGGCGGGTGCACCCGCGCCAGCACATACGACGGCGACGTCACCGGGCCGTCGACGTCCATCGCCGCGGCAATCCCCTTGGCCAGCACCGTCTTTCCCGCGCCGAGCGGACCGGAGAGCACCACCACGTCACCCGCGCGCAGCTGCCTGCCCAGCCGCGAGCCCAGCGCGACGGTGTCCTCGACGCGCTCACACGTGGCCGTGCCCCCGTCAACCCGCGGCGATCGCAAGCGCGGCGAAGCCGGGCGCGGCGGGTCGACGCGATCAGCCATTGCGCCGCAACCTTTCCCGCAGTCGCCGGTATCGCAGCGCCATCTCGCCCGGCACGGCCCGGTGGACGAGCCGGACCAGCCCGTCGTTGATGGCCTCGGGCTTGTCCAGCAGCGCCAAATGGCTGGCCCCGGAGACGATGACCAGCTCGGAGCGCGGCAGCGAGGCCGCCATCTTCCGCGAGTATTCGTCCGGGGTGAGCAGGTCATGGTCGCCGCACGCGATCAGGGTCGGCACCTTGAGCAACGTCCACAGCCCGGCGGTCTCGTCGTGTTTTTCCAGGGCATCCAGAAAGCCGACCATGGTGTCGATCGGGGTGCCGTTCATCATCCGCTGGGAGAACGCGTCCAGGCTGCGGCTGACCTGCAGGTCGCTGTACGACGCGGCCCGCAGGATCGGGCCGATCAGCGACCGCGACACGTTGCGGCCGCGGTGCATCAGCTTGGGCGCGGACCGGGCCGTGAACCGAAATGCGTCCAGCGCAGGGTTTTTCAGGATCTCGCCCAAAGGCGACCGCGTCACTCCCTCGGCCGCGGAAGAGATGATCGCGGCGCCGACGATCCGCTTGCCGTACTGGCCGGGGAACTGGCGCGCGTGCGACAACACCGTCATGCCACCCATCGAGTGGCCGACCAGCACCACCACCCCGTTGGGGGCCACGGCCCTCAGCACGGTGTCGAGGTCCTCGCCCAGTCGGGTGAGGTTGTAGGTTTCGGGCGCGCCGGCGCCGGATCGCCCGTGGCCGCGCTGGTCGTAGAACACCATCCGGACGGGCGGGGCCAATCGATTCGGCAGCCGGGTGCGCTGGAAATGGAAGGCGCCCATGCGCAGGCAGAATCCGTGGACGAAGACCATGGTCACCGGCGCGTCGGGCGGTCCGGCCTCGCGGACCGCCAGCGGGACCCCGTCGGGCGTGGTCACCACGTAGGCGCGGTCGTTGTCGATCGTGTCGAAATCCTCGTCGGCGTAAGGGTCTTCGAGCAGGGTCGCGCGCTGGGTCATCGAGCGGCGGGCGGAGGCTCCGACGATGGTGGCGACGGCGGTCACCCCGGCCCCTCCCGCAAGCCAGGCTCTGCCCTTCTGCCGCCTGCGGGTTTTGTCAGGGCTCAATGGTTTCGGCCTCGCGATAGGTCCTGGTGATCCGCCCGCGCGGGCTGGTGACCACTTCGTAGTGGATGGTGCCGAGCAGGTCTGCCCACTCTTGTGCGGTGGGCTCGCCCCGGGTGCCCGGCCCGAACAGGATCGCCTCGTCGCCCTCGGCGACGTCGAGCGGCCCGGGACCGAGGTCGACGACGAACTGGTCCATGCAGATGCGTCCGGCACCGGGGCGTCGCCTGCCGTTGATCAGCACCTCCAGGCGCCCACCCAGGGAGCGGAACACGCCGTCGGCGTACCCGATCGGCATCAGCGCCAGGTTGGTGTCGCATTGCGCGGTCCAGGTGTGCCCGTAGGACACGCTGTCGCCGGCGCGAATCGATTTGACCAGCGCGACAGCACATTTCACCGTCATCGCCGGGACCAACCCCATGTCACCGAGCTGGGGCACCGGGCTCAGGCCGTACACCGCGATGCCGGGACGCACCAGGTCGAAGGCCAGGTCGGGGCGCGACATCGTGGCCGACGAATTGGCCAGGTGCGCGACCTCGAACCGCAGGCCCTCGGCGCGCGCCTGCGCGAGCATGTCGGAAAACCGTTGGGCCTGAACGTCGTTGATGGGGTTCTCGGGCTGGTCGGCGAACACCATGTGCGACATCAGCCCGCGCAGCCGGATGGCGTCCTCGGCGACGGCCTGGCGCAGCGCGGTCAGCATCGCCGGGTAGTTCGCCGGGGCGACGCCGTTGCGGTTGAGCCCGGTGTCGACCTTGACGGTCACCGTCGCCGTGCGTCCCGTGCGGCGCACCGCGTCGGTCACCTCGTCGAGCTGACGCACCGAGGACACGGCGATCTCCACGTCGGCCAGCAGCGCGGGTCCGAAGTCGATGCCGGGCGGGTGCAGCCACGCCAGCACCGGCGCGGTGATCCCGTCGGCGCGCAGCGCCAGGGCCTCGTCGACGGTGGCGACCCCTAGCTCGGCCGCCCCGGCCGCGAGCGCCGCGCGGGCGACCCGAGTCGCGCCGTGGCCGTAGCCGTCGGCCTTGACCACGGCCATCACCCCTGCGCCACCGGCGTGCTCGCGCAGCACCCGCACGTTGTGCGCGATGGCGCCCAGGTCCACCACGGCCTCGGCGAGGACCCCGGGCGTCAGGGAGATCGGCGTAACGGCGGCGGGCCCTTTCATGGCCCCCATTGTCCCAGAACCCTTCGCGGGGAAGCGCGCCTCGCCCCCAGCCGTTACGGCAGTCATCCGCTCGGGGCGGCCCGCGATGTGCCCGGTTGTCGCTCTGAGGCGGGCACAAGAGACATCTCTCCCGAGCCGGGGCCAATGTGACGGATGTGACAAGCAGCGAGGCTCAGTGCGCGAAGTGCTGGGCGTCGTAGTGCCCGGCGGGCTTGACCTTGTCCAGCGACGCCAGCGCGTTGCGGGCGTCGTCGTGCAGCGCGCGGGCCAGGTCGGCGGAGAGCCCCTCACGCACCACGATGCGCAGCACCGAGATGTGGGTGGCGTTGTCCGGCATGGTGTAGGCGGGCACCTGCCAGCCGTAGCCGCGCAGCTCGTGGGAGACGTCGAACTCGGTGTAGCCGCGGTCCCTGGCGAGCCGGAAGCTGACCACCGGGATCGCCGAGCCGTCGGAGATCAGCTCGCAATGGTCCGTGTCGCGCAGTTGGTCGCCCAGCCAGCGCGCGGTCGACGACAGGCTCTGCATGACCTTGGTGTATCCCTCGCGGCCCAGCCGCAGGAAGTTGTAGTACTGGCCGACCACCTGGTTACCGGGGCGCGAGAAGTTCAGCGTGAAGGTCGGCATGTCGCCGCCCAGGTAGTTGACCCGGAACACCAGCTCGTCGGGGAGGTGCTCGGCGCTGCGCCACACGACGAACCCGATGCCGGGATACGTCAGCCCGTACTTGTGGCCGCTGACGTTGATCGACACCACCCGGGGCAGTCGGAAATCCCATTCCAGGCCCGGGTGCAGGAACGGCACCACGAAGCCCCCGCTGGCAGCGTCGACGTGCACCGGGACGTCCACGCCCCCGCCGGCCGCCAGCTTGTCCAGCGCCGCGCAGATCTGGGCGATGGGTTCGAGCTCGCCGGTGTAGGTGGTGCCCAGGATGGCCACCACGCCGATGGTGTCCTCGTCGACGGCGTCGACGACCTGCTCGCGGGTGATGACGTAGCGCCCCTCCTCCATCGGCAGGTAGCGCGGCTCGACGTCGAAGTAGCGGCAGAACTTCTCCCACACCACCTGGACGTTGGAGCCCATCACCAGGTTTGGCGTGCGCTTCTCCCAGCCCTTTCCGACCTTCTGTCGCCAGCGCCACTTTAGCGCCAGCCCGCCCAGCATCACCGCCTCGCTGGAGCCGATCGTCGACACCCCGATTGCGCTGGACGGGTCGTCGTCCTTGAGGTCCTCGGCGTGGAACAGATCGGCCACCATGCACACGCAGCGCTGTTCGATGGCCGCGGTGGCCGGGTATTCGTCCTTGTCGATCATGTTCTTGTCGAAGGTCTCGGCCATCAGCTTGCCGGCCTCCGGATCCATCCAGGTGGTCACGAACGTCGCCAGGTTCAGCCGGGAACTGCCGTCGAGCATCAGCTCGTCGTGGATGAATCGGTAGGCGGCGTCGGGATCCATCGACTCCTCGGGCAGCCGCAGCGCGGGCACCGGCGCGGTGAACATTCGGGTGGTGTAGGCGGGGGCGATCGAGTGCGCCGGCACGGACGGATGGCTGCGGGACACGGCGGGTCCTTTCTGGTTGGTGCTACAGGTCGGCCAGTGCGGCCCGGATGTGCGGGACGATTCGCGACGCCGACGTCGGCGCCTCGCCCGGGCCCGGGTCGGCGGCCGAGAGCGCGGCCGCGCGCGCGTGCGCGAACGCCGCGGCCGCCGCCGCCTCGGCCGCCGGCAAACCGGACGCCAGCAGCGCGCCGATCATCCCCGAGAGCACGTCTCCGGAACCGGCCGTGGCCGCCCAGGACTGCCCGGCCGGATTGAGATAGACCGGTCCGCCGGGGTCGGCGATGATCGTGACGTTGCCCTTGAGCAGCACGGTGGCGCCGAACGTGTCGGCCAGCTTCCGGCACGCGGCCACCCGGTCGTCGCCGGGCGGATTCCCCGCCAGCCGGGCGAATTCACCCGCGTGCGGGGTCAGCACCGTGGGCGCGGCGCGGCTCATGACGAGCTCGGGGTGGGCGGCGAGGATGGTAAGCGCGTCGGCGTCGACGATCACCGGAAGGTCGCTCTCCAGCGCGAACCACAGCGCCGCGGCCCCGGTTTCGTCGGTGCCCAAGCCCGGCCCGACCACCCACGCCTGCACCCGCCCGGCCGCGGCCGGCGTGGGCGACGCGATCACCTCGGGCCACTGCGCCAGTACCTGCGTGTGCGCGCTGCCCGCGTAGCGGACCATGCCGGAGGTGGCGGCCACGGCGGCGCCGGTGCACAGGACGGCGGCGCCGGGGTAGGTCGACGAGCCGGCCATCACGCCCGTCACCCCCTGGGTGTACTTGTCGTCGTGCGGTCCGGGCACCGGCCAGCGCGCCGCGACGTCGGCGGCCTCGAAACCCAGCACGTCGGTCTCGGGCAGGTCCAGGCCGATATCGATCAGCTCGACGCGACCGCAGTCGGCCAGCGCGTGCACGGGTTTGAGCCCGCCGAAGGTGACGGTCAGCGCCGCGTGTACCGCGGGGCCGGTGATCGCGCCGGTGGCCACGTCGATGCCGCTAGGGATGTCGACGGCGACCACCGGGATCCCCTCGGCGGCCGCGAACACTTCGGCCGCCGCCGGTCGCAGCGGGCCGGAGCCGGAGATCCCCACAACGCCGTCGATGACGAGATCGGTTGCGGGCGACACCCTTTCGACGACGCGACCGCCGGCCTTGCGGAACGCCGTGAGCCCCTTGCGGTGGGTGCGCTCCGGGTTGAGCAGCACCGCGTCGGCGGCCGCCCCGCGGCGGCGCACGAAGGTCGCCGCCCACAGCGCGTCGCCGCCGTTGTCGCCCGAGCCGACGACCGCGCACACCCGCCGGCCGGCGACCCCGCCCGCGCGGGCGGTCAGCTCGGCGATGATCGCGGTGGCCAGCCCGAAGGCCGCGCGGCGCATCAGCGCGCCGTCGGGGAGGCTGGCCAACAGCGGCGCTTCGGCGTCGCGGATGGCGTCTACGGAGTAGTAGTGCCGCATCAACGCAAGCATTCCATGCCCTAGGCGCGCCGGGCGAACGCCTCGGTCAGCCATGCGGTCATCGCCTCGGCCAGCGCGACGCGATTCTCGCGCTTGGTGATCTCGTGGCCGTCGTCGGCGAACGACAGGTAGCGCACCTCGCGGCCCGCGCGCCGCAACGCGTCGACGATCTGTTCCGATTCGCTGACCGGGACGTTGGTGTCGTGCGCGCCGTGCACCACCAGCAGCGGCGCGGTCAGGGCGGCGACCCGGCGCAGCGGCGAGAGCCGCTCCAGCAGCTCGCGGTCGTTGACCGGGTGGCCGTACTCCGGGTAGGCGGCCTCGGCGATCCACGGCTCGGTGTTGCGGTAGAACGTGGTCAGATCGCTCATGCCACAGATGGTGACGCCGGCCGCGAACAGGTCCGGGTGAAACGTCAGGGCCGCCATCGTCAGGTAGCCGCCGTAGGACCAGCCCGCACACGCGATCCGCCCCGGGTCGGCCAGTCCGTTGTCCACCAGGAAGCCCACGCAGTCGGCGACGTCGTCGATGGCCGCGAACCGCTTCCCCTTGTTGTCGGCGTGCACGAAGCTGCGGCCCAGCCCGCCGGAACCGCGCACGTTCGGCGTCAGCACGCTGATCCCGGCGTCCAGCAGCTCGGGGAAGATCTCGCTGTAGTCGGGCCGGGCCTGGCCCTCCGGGCCGCCGTGCAGGTAAACCAAAGCGCTCGAACAGTTTTCGCTCGCCCGGTACAGCCAGGACGGCAGCTGCAGGCCGTCGCGGGCGGTGATCGTCTCGAGCGACGGCCGGGCGGCCAAGCCCGAGGCGATCGGGCCGCGACTGGGTTCTGAGTCGATGAGTTGCCATGCCCGGGTGCGGGTGTCGAACAGCTCGACGGTTCGCGGCATCGCCGGGCCCTGCACGGTCATCGCCACCATCGAGCCGCCGGCGCTGATGGTCAGCTCGCCGGCGACGTCGCCGGGCAGCGGGATCGGTTCGGCCAGCGAGTAGTCGGTGTAGTGCAGGATCTGTAACTCGCTGCGGCCGTGCAGGTTCCACAGCAACGCGACGGTGGACATGTCGTCGCTGACGACGAACTCGTCCAGATCGCAGTCGGGCCGCTCGGCGACCACGAAGTAGCTCACCCCGTCCAGCGTGGCGATGACCTCCACCAGCCGGGCGTGCTCGCAGCCGTTGTCGCTGATGAGCAAGGCCCGGAAGTACCCGTCGCCGCCCGCGCCCGGACGATACAGCCTGGTCAGCTCGCCGGTCGGGCCGTAGCGCAGGCGACGCGGATGGTGGTCGTCGAGGATGACGCCCTTGGCCGTCACCGAGCCGGGATCCGAAGGCAGCAGCGCGATTTCGGTGTCCCCGTGCAGCATGACCATCTCCTGGTAGCCGCGCGGCCCGACCCGGATCAGCGCCGCCCCGGCCCACGCGTCGACGAGCCGGGCGCCGGAACGGCGGTCTAGCACAACGCAATCGCCGTCGGCCGGATCGATCAGGCACGACTGCCCGACCCCGTCCTCGCCGGTCAGGATCGCGGCCACCCGGGTGCCGTCCCACCCGATCAGCTCGGCGGTGCCGGCCTCCTCGCGGTCGATGCGCCAGGCCATCCGGTCGTCGGGATCGGTGGTGACGACCCAGATCTGCCGGCGGGTGAAGCCTTCCGGGGCCACCTCGCAGGCCAGCCAGTGCCCGTCCGCGGAATGGATCACCCGCGAGACCGGGCCCTGGACCGGGAGCTCGACGTTGCGCGACGAGCTGGCCCGGCGGCCGCGCAGGAAGCGCTGCACCGCATGGGGATAGCCGCCGTCGTCGACGAGGTGGGCGAACGCAGTGGCGTCGGGGGACAGCGACGCGCCGTAGAGCGCGCGTACCTGCCGCCCCATCGCCTAGCCCTCGCGCGTTCCGATTCGCCGGAAAGCCGCCCGAATTTTCGCGGGATTCAGCGCCGGGCGCTTGCGCTCGCGCGCCATCGGATAGAAGCAGAGCCCGATCAGGATCGCGGCGAAATGACCGATCGCGGTGAAGTTCACCCCGTGGCGGGTCATCGTCAGCAACGGGAAGCCGAAGATGACCAACAGCACCCCGAGATAGCCCCAGCGCCAGGGCCGTGCGATGTGATAGGTCAGCACCGCCATCACGCCGACCAGAAAATAGCTGACCCCGATGTCGCGGGCGTGCACCAGCCGTTCCGGCGCCTCGTGCTCCTCGATCGCGAAGTACAGGATGCCCTCGCTGATATAGGTGGCCAGGATGTGGGAGGTCAATCCGATTGTGAGCCAACGTAACTGGCCCAGCCAGTGCTCGGCCGGCGCGAGGAACAGGGAGAACAGCAGCAGGTATGGTTCAAGGTTCTTGCCGTCGATCCACAGCAGGCTGGAGAACAGCACGTCGAGCGGGTCGGTGCCGAGCGCGTGAATGTTGGTGGAGCGGTGCAACAGCACGGAGTGCAGTTGCCGGCCGGGCAACTCGTTCTGGATGATCGTCGTGATCGCCAGCACCAGCAGCCAGGTGTAGGTCAGCGGCGCGGTGACGACGAAACGCCACACCGCGAACCAGATTCGCCGCAGCCGTGTCCCGACCGATGCGTTCGCCACGTGGTCCACTTTGGCACGCCTGGCGTGACACGGTGAAACTTCGGCTAAGACGCCTCGGGTCGCAGGTGGCGCCACCAGCAGTAGATGTAGAGCAGCATCGCGTTCACCAACGCGACGATCACCCACAGCGTGACGGTCACGTCGATCCATGACCCGATGGGCGGCGAGTCGGGCAGGGCGTTGCGCAGCGGCATCACCGCAAAGAGCATCGCGGCATACCAGGTCGTCATCGGCGGCTGAAACTTGCGCCGGTCGAGCGCCGTCTGCAGGGCGACGAACAGGCCTATCCCGGCGAGGGCGATCAGCATGGCGACGATGACAGCGGCGAAGGCCACCGTGCTCGGCGACCGGTGCAGCTCCACCCGGTAGGGCGCGGGGATATCCGCTTTGCCGCTGACGGGTATGTCGACGCGCCAACCCGGAAGGCGGTCGACGAACGTCACCGACGCCCGTTGCGGCACTTGGGAGGCGCCGTGCAGCAGGTCAACCGTGATCGGCCCGGAGTGGTAGTGGTCGAACGGGTAATCCGACGGGTCCCCGGTGATGGTCAGCGGGACGGGAATCACGCCCGGCACCATGCCCTTCGACCAGGTGCGCCGGGTTGGCGACACCGCCGAGTGGACGGCGACGGTGAGGTCCTCCTTGAGGCCGCCCGTCAGCGGATCCAGCAGCTCGGGCCCGGGCGACACGGTGACGTTGCCGGTCAGGCCGCCCTTCACCGACTGAAGCTCTTGCAGATCAATTGTCACGGTGGTGCCGTCGGGCGTGGGCTGGCCGTCGGTGACCTGGCGGGGGCAGCCGCACCCGGACTTGGAGTAGAGCCCCACCGTGATGGCATAGGTCGCAACGAAGAGGACCACCAGGCCGATGATCAAGACCCTTCCGAAGCGTCTCCCCCGCGGCGACGGACCATCAGCCGACAACGTGCCTCCCCTTCACTCGGATGAATTGTCCGCGCGGAGAGACTATTCGACGGTGACGGACTTGGCCAAGTTTCGCGGCTTGTCGACGTCGTAGCCGCGGGCCTGCGCGACCGACGCGGCGAACACCTGCAGCGGGATGGTCGACAACAGCGGCTGCAGAAGGGTTGACACCGAGGGGATCTCGATCAGGTGATCGGCGTAGGGGCGCACGGTGTCGTCGCCCTCCTCGGAGATGACGATGGTCACCGCCCCGCGGGTCTGGATCTCGCGGATGTTGGACAGCAGCTTGGAATGCAGCGTGGCCTGCCCCTTGGGCGAGGGCATCACGACGATCACCGGCAGCCCGTCCTCGATCAGCGCGATCGGGCCGTGCTTGAGCTCGCCGGCGGCGAACCCCTCGGCGTGCATGTAGGCCAGTTCCTTGAGCTTTAGCGCGCCCTCCAGCGCGACCGGGTAGCCGACGTGCCGGCCCAAGAACAGCACGGTCGACGATTGCGCGAACTGATGCGCCAGCGCGGCGACCGGCTCGATGGTCGCGAGCACCCGGGCCACCAGGTCGGGCATCGCCTCCAGCTCGCGGTACTCGCGCTCGACCTCGTCGGGGTACTTGGTGCCGCGGGCCTGCGCCAGCGCCAGGCCGACCAGGTAGTTGGCGGCGATCTGCGCCAGGAAGGTCTTCGTCGAGGCCACGCCGATCTCCGGTCCGGCGCGGGTGTAGAGCACGGCGTCGCACTCGCGGGGGATCTGCGAGCCGTTGGTGTTGCAGATCGCCAGCACCTTCGCCTTCTGGTCCTTGGCGTGCCGGACCGCCTCCAGGGTGTCGGCGGTTTCCCCGGACTGCGAGATGGCGACGACCAGGGTGCTGCGGTCCAGCACCGGGTCGCGGTAGCGGAATTCGCTGGCCAGCTCGACCTCGACCGGCAGCCGGGTCCAGTGCTCGATCGCGTACTTGGCCAGCAGCCCCGAGTGGTACGCGGTGCCGCAGGCGACCACGAAGACCTTGTCGATCTCGCGCAGCTCCTGATCGGAGAGCCGCTGCTCGTCGAGGACGATTCGGCCGTCGACGAAGTGCCCGAGCAGCGTGTCGGCGACCGCGGTGGGCTGCTCGGCGATCTCCTTGAGCATGAAGTAGGGGTAGCCGCCCTTTTCGGCCGCCGCCAGGTCCCAGTCGATATGAAAGACACGGGCACTCGCAGCGTCGTCGTTGCCGTGGAAGTCGGTGATGCGGTAGCCGTCCGCGGTGATCACGACGGCCTGGTCCTGTCCGAGTTCGACGGCGTTGCGGGTGTGTTCGATGAACGCCGCCACGTCGGAGCCGACGAACATCTCGCCGTCGCCGATCCCGAGGACCAGCGGGGTGGAGCGGCGCGCGGCGACGATGGTGCCCGGCTCGTCGGCGTTGGCGAACACCAGGGTGAAGTGGCCCTCGAGGCGGCGCAGCACCGCCAGCACCGAGGCCGTGAAATCACCAGCAGTCGCCCCGTTTCGGTAGGCCTGCGCCACCAGGTGCACCGCGACCTCGGTGTCGGTGTCGCTGGCGAACTCGACCCCGGCCGCCTCCAGCTCGTGGCGCAGGGCCGGGAAGTTCTCGATGATGCCGTTGTGGACGACGGCGATCTTGCCCGCCGCGTCGCGATGCGGGTGCGCGTTGCGGTCGGTGGGCCGGCCGTGGGTGGCCCAGCGGGTGTGGCCCAGGCCGGTGGTGCCGGCCAGCGATTCCGGCGCCGTCGCGGCCGTTTCCTCGATGGCCGCCTCCAGGTTGGCCAGCCGGCCGGCACGTCGCCGCACGGTGAGTTTGCCGTGGCCGTCGACCAGGGCGACTCCCGACGAGTCGTAGCCGCGGTACTCCATCCGGCGCAGCGCGTCCATGACGACCTCGCAGGCCGGGCGCTGCCCGACGTAGCCGACGATCCCGCACATTCTGACTAGGGTACGGCAGGCATCCCGGCAACCCGCCTTTGCGCGGCTGACCTGCGGCTAACCCGGACAGTCCGCCGTCAGGGCGGCGCCGCGGACCGGAATCCACGCCCGGCCCGACCACCCGACGTCACCGCGGGTTCATTTGAATTCATGCCTTATTCATAAATCCGAAGCTCATTTCACCTGATGTATTACCGACGTTTTCGGAGGCGTCATTGCCGCAGCGAACTGTGCATTTAAGCTTCGCAGCATCGGCTAGTACTGGCAACCACCGGGGAGTAAGGCGAAACCGCGAAATCTATGGCACCGGGCCAGCGGAAAGGGACGGCACTGACGCTCGCCAGATCAGGAATGACGACTGTTCAGCTAACCCGTAGGCGCGTCATTTTCCGCAATCCGTGAACACAAAAACAAATCCAATATCGGGCGTGTGCCGCATTCGGATAAAGACAACTCTTGAATCTTTCGCCCGCGTAACAGCTTCCAGGAGGGAATCATGACCGCTGTTCTGTACGACGAGGTGGCGACCAGCCCGCCCGCGACCCGAGCGGCCGTCAAGCCGGCGCCGAAGCAGCCCCGCCGGTCGCCGATCGGCGCCGGGGGCGACCCCTTGGCGGACGCCGCCGCGCATTTGCTGAGCATCCCGCTGCGCCAGCTCTACGCGGTGCTGTGGCGGGTGGGCCTGATCGAGGTCATCGCCTAGGACGCCATGCGCTAACGTCGACGCGTGGCCCGCACCCGCAAGCTCGTCGCAGCCCTCAGCCGCCGTGGCCCGCACCGTGTTTTGCGCGGCGACCTGGCCTTCGCCGGTTTGCCAGGGGTGGTCTACACGCCCGAAGCGGGCCTCAACCTGCCCGGCATCGCGTTCGGCCATGATTGGCTCGCCGGCGCGGCCCGCTATTCGGGCCTGCTGGAGCACCTCGCCTCCTGGGGCATCGTGGCCGGCGCCCCCGACACCCAGCGCGGGCTGGCGCCCTCCGTGCTGAACTTCGCCTTCGACCTCGGTACCGCCCTCGACATCGTGGCGGGGGTGCGCCTGGGACCGGGCAACATCAGCGTGCATCCCGCCAAGCTCGGCGTGGTGGGCCACGGCTTCGGCGGCTCGGCCGCCGTGTTCGCCGCGGCCGGGATGCCCGACAAGCCCGCGGCCGTCGCGGCGCTCTTCCCGGCGGTCACCAGTCCCCCGGCCGAGCAGCCCGCCGCGGCGCTGAAGGTCCCGGGCCTCATCCTGACCGCGCCGGGCGACCCGAAGTCGTTGAACTCCAACGCCCTGGCGCTGGATGCCGCGTGGGAGGAGGCCACGCTGCGCATCGTCGCCAAGGCCCAGCCCGGAGGGCTCGTCGAGGGTCGGCGACTGACGAAGGTGGTCGGGCTGCCGGGCCCGCACCGAGGCACCCAGCGATCGGTCCGGGCGCTGCTGACCGGATACCTGCTCTACGCGCTGGGCCGCGACAAGAAGTATCGCGACTTCGCCGATCCGGACGTGAAGCTGCCGCGGACGGTTCCGGTGGACCCCGAGGCCGAGCCGGTCGCGCTCGAAGAGAAGGTCGTCGCGCTGCTGAAGTAGCGAGTGGTCAGATCACTTTCGGAGCCACAGTTCGAGGCCGACCCCTTCCGCCCGAATTTCCTTTTCGCGGAAGGGAATATCCGCCAGCAGCTGGTCGACCTGCGCTCGCGTGTAGGCCCGCTTAAGCAGCATGAACCGGAACGTCGCAATGGTCACCCAGCGGTCGACCAGCCCAAGTCCCATGGTGCGGAAGTAGTTTCTGATCTCCGACATCGGCACGTCCTTGTGCAAGTCGACCACCAGCGCCGTGCCGCCGGGCCGCAGCACGCGATGCATTTCCGTGAGCGCCTCGTGCGGTTGGGTGAAATTCTTGAACGCCGCAGTGCACGCCACGAGATCGAAGTTGTTGTCCGCGAAGGGCATCGCCGAGGCGTCGCCCCGGCGGAAGTCGGCCTCGACACCCGCCGCGGCGGCGTTGTTGCGTGCCAGGTCCACCATCGTCCGGCTGATGTCGAGCCCGGTCACCCGACGAGTTCCATCCTTTGCCAATTCGATCGCGAGGTAGCCCGGTCCCGGCGCCACCTCTAGCACATCGCCGCCCTGCGGCACCACCTCGCGCAGGCGCGCTGCCAGCGCGCGGAAGCGCTCGATGTCCTTGCGGGTGCTCTTGGCATACCAGCGGGCGATCACGCCCTCCATGCCGATTCCCCGATACGCTTTCGTCGTCGGTGCCGTCATGTCCAGAGTCTCCTCGCTAGGAAAGTATCTTAGTCAGTGAGATACTTATTTTTTAAAGCGAGTTGAGGTCGATGTCAAACCCTAAGAACGCCCAGTTGCGCGAGACGCTGGTCCGTACCATCAGGCAGTTCATCGCGGGGAGCATTCTCTACAACCAGCAAGTCGCCGACCGGGTGGGCCTGCGCCTCACCGACATGCAATGCATCAATGTGCTCGACCTGATGGGGCCGTCGACACCGGGCGAATTGGCCCGCTGCACCGGGTTGACCACCGGCGGCGTCACGGTGATGCTCGACCGACTGGAGAATGCCGGCTATGTGAAGCGGGAGCCAAACCCCCGCGACCGCCGCAGCGTGCTGGTGCGCTTGAATCCCGCGAAACTGAAGAAGGTGAACGCCTTCTACGGGGAGATCAACGAGCGCATGGCCGGCCTGCTCGATGACACGCCGGAATCCGAACTCCGCTCGGTCATCGACCTGTTCTCGAAAATGAACGCTTGGCGGACGCAACAACCCCGGTCCTGAAGTCGTCGCGCCGCTGACGTGATTGCGGCCCGGCGAGTGGGTAGTCGCTGACCATGCAGTCCGTGGCTGAGCTTTACGACCGCTGGATCACCGAACTCTGGGCCGGCCGGCCGATCGCGGCCGAGATCGTCACCGAGGACTTCGTGGGTCATTGGCCCGACCGCGACGTCCATGGACCCGACGAACTTCAGCGGACGGTTGCGCAGACCCGAAGCATGGTGGCGGACTTGAACTTTGCGGTACAACTCGGCCCGCTCTGCGACGGCGACCTGGTCGCGGCCCGCTGGATCGGCCAGGGCCGCGCTGCGGAGGGCCCGGTCTCGTTCACGGGCAACGACATCCTCCGCCTCAGCGCCGACGGTCAACGTTTCGCGGAGTACTGGACGGGGACCTCGGCGAGCTGAGATGCCGGCGACGGCGCGCCGCGACGCCCGTGGTAAGAGTCGTTGATGCGAATCGGGATCGCTCTGGATTACTCGGGCGGCTTTCACGAGGCCGTCGACCGAGTCGTCGAACTCGAAAAGGCCGGCATCGAGGTGGCGGTGGTGGCCGAGGCGTATGCCTTCGACGCCGTCAGCCAGCTCGGGTATCTGGCCGCCAAGACCAACACCGTCGAGCTGGCGTCGGGGGTGTTGCCCATCTACATCCGCACGCCGTCGCTGCTGGCGATGACCGCCGCGGGCCTGGACTTCGTGTCCGACGGGCGGTTTCGCCTCGGCATCGGCACCTCGGGGCCGCAGGTGATGGAGGGGTTCCACGGCGTCGAGTTCGACGCGCCGCTGGGCCGCACCCGCGAGATCGTGGAGATCTGCCGCCAGGTGTGGCGCCGCGAGCGGGTGCAATACGCCGGCAAGCACTACCAGATCCCGTTGCCCGCGGACCGCGGAACCGGGCTGGGCAAGGCCCTTCAGCTCATCAATCATCCTGTGCGCGAACGAATTCCAATCTCGATCGCGGCGCTGGGCCCGAAGAACGTCGAGCTCACCGCCGAGATCGCCGAGGGCTGGCAGCCCGTCTTCTACCTCCCGGACAAGGCCCATCTGGTGTGGGGCGATGCGCTGGCCGCCGGCGCCGCCAAGCGCGACCCGGCGCTGGGGCCGCTCGACGTGATGGTGCACGCATCGCTGGCCATCGGCGACGACGTCGAAGACCGGCTGGCCTGGAGCAAGCCGCAGCTCGCCCTTTACCTCGGCGGGATGGGCGCCAAGGGCCGCAACTTCTACCACAACCTCGCCACGCGCTACGGCTTCGGCGAGGTCGCGGACCGGATCCAGGAGCTGTACCTGTCGGGGCACAAGCGCGAGGCCACCGCGTTGGTGCCCGACGAGTTGGTGCGCGAGATGTCGCTCGTCGGCCCCCGCGGATACGTCGCCGAACGCCTGGCCGCCTTCGCCGAGTCCGGCGTGACGACGCTGCTCGTCAACCCGCTGGGGGCCGACTCCGACGAAGCGATGCGCTTCGTCCAGGACGTGCTGCGGATGCGCCCCGCCTGAGCCGTCACTGTCCGGCCTGCGGAAGCTGGTCGGCGGCAATCTCGCACGGCGTCGACGCCTCGACCGCCGGCGGCGCCGGTGCGGGCTCCAGCGGCGCGTCGACCGGCGCCGGCGCGTCGACGGGTGCCGGCGCGTCGACGGGTGCCGGCGCGTCGACCGGTGCCGGCGCGTCGACGGCCGGCGTCGCCGGCTCATCGACCGGCTGAGCCTCGTCGACCGGCTGCGTCTCCTCCGAATCGCGTTCCTCGGCAACGTCTTTCGGGTCGTGGAACGGATCCCCTTCGTCGTCGAACGCGTCGTCGATCGCCGCCTGGTCGTCTGGCGGGCCTAGCAGCGAACCCATCGCATCGACGATCCGATTGGCCAGCGCTC
>NZ_LQPV01000014.1:0-3870 GCF_002101935.1 Mycobacterium sp. IEC1808
GGGCGGCGGCGCGGGTGGCGGCGGCGGTTCCGGAGGGATCACGGACAAGACACCCGGTGGGGGCCAGCCGATCGGCCCGTCCGGCAGCGCCGGCGGGCAGGGCGTGGGCGGTGGCGGCGGCGCCGGCGGTGCGGGCGGGTCGGGTTCGACGCCCGGCGCCACCGGCGACAACGGCGCCACGCACGCTTAGGGCTAGTACGCCGAGCAGACGCAAAAGCCCCCGCGGGCACGGCGTGTCGGGGGCTTTTGCTGGGGGCACCTCCCGCTTGCGGGGGACTGCTCGCGCAGGGAGGGCTAGCGGAACGCCGTGTCCAGGATCTCCTGCTGCTCGACGGCGTGCACCTTCGACGAGCCCGACGACGGGGCCGACATGGCGCGCCGCGAGATGCGCTTGAGCCCGGTTAGCTTGTCCGGCAACAACTCCGGCAGCTCCAGACCGAACCGCGGCCAGGCACCCTGGTTGGCCGGCTCCTCCTGCACCCAGAAGAACTCCTCGACGGCCGGGTAGCGGTCCAGCGTCTCGTTCAGCCGGCGCTTGGGCAGCGGGGCCAGTTGCTCGATGCGCACGATCGCGACGTCGTCGCGGTTGTCCTTGGCCTTGCGGGCCACCAGCTCGTAGTAGATCTTCCCGCTGGTCAGCAGGATCCGCCGGACCGTGCTGCGGTCGCCGATGCCGTCCTCGTAGGTGGGCTCCTCGAGCACCGAGCGGAACTTGATCTCGGTGAAGTCCTTGATGTCGCTGACCGCCGCCTTGTTGCGGAGCATCGACTTCGGCGTGAACACGATCAGCGGGCGCTGGATGCCGTCGAGCGCATGCCGGCGCAGTAGGTGGAAGTAGTTGGACGGCGTCGAGGGCATCGCGATGGTCATCGAACCCTCCGCCCACAGCTGCAGGAAGCGCTCGATGCGCCCGGAGGTGTGGTCGGGACCCTGCCCCTCGTGCCCGTGGGGCAGCAGCAGCACCACGTTGGACAGCTGGCCCCACTTGGCCTCGCCGGAGCTGATGAACTCGTCGATGATCGACTGCGCGCCGTTGACGAAGTCGCCGAACTGCGCCTCCCACAACACGAGCGCGTCCGGGTTGCCCACGGTGTAGCCGTACTCGAACCCGACGGCGGCGTACTCCGACAGCGGCGAGTCGTACACCAGGAACTTGCCGCCGGTCGGGGTGCCGTCGAGGTTCGTCGCCAGCAGTTGCAGCGGCGTGAACTCCTCGCCGGTGTTGCGGTCGATGATCACCGAATGCCGCTGGGAGAAGGTGCCGCGCCGGGTGTCCTGCCCGGACAGCCGCACCAGCTTGCCCTCCGACACCAGCGAACCCAGCGCCAGCAGCTCGCCGAACGCCCAGTCGATCTTGCCCTCGTAGGCCATCTCGCGGCGCTTTTCCAGCACCGGCTGCACGCGCGGATGCACGGTGAAACCGTCTGGCACGGAAAGGAAGGCGTCGCCGATGCGGGCCAGCAGCGACTTGTCCACCGCGGTGGCCAGCCCCGCGGGGACCGGCTGGTCGGCCTCCACCGACGCGCTGGGCTGCACGCCGTGCTTCTCCAGGTCGCGGACCTCGTTGAACACCCGCTCCAACTGGCCCTGGTAGTCGCGCAGCGCGTCCTCGGCTTCCTTCAGCGAGATGTCGCCGCGACCGATCAGGGCTTCGGTGTAGCTCTTGCGCGCCCCGCGCTTGGTGTCCACGACGTCGTACATGTACGGGTTGGTCATCGACGGGTCGTCGCCCTCGTTGTGGCCGCGGCGCCGGTAGCACAGCATGTCGATGATGACGTCCTTCTTGAACCGCTGCCGGAAGTCCACGGCCAGCTTGGCCACCCACACGCAGGCCTCGGGGTCGTCGCCGTTGACGTGAAAGATGGGCGCCCCCACCATCTTTGCGACGTCGGTGCAGTATTCGCTGGAGCGCGAGTACTCCGGCGCGGTGGTGAAGCCGATCTGGTTGTTGACGATGATGTGGATGGTGCCGCCGACGCGGTAACCGGGCAGGTTCGCCAGGTTCAGCGTCTCGGCGACGACCCCCTGCCCGGCGAAGGCGGCGTCGCCGTGCATCATCATCGGCACCACGGAGAAGGCCTTCTCGTCGCCGTCGTCCTGCGAGCCGTGGTTCAGCAGGTCCTGCTTGGCCCGGACCAGGCCCTCCAGCACCGGGTCGACGGCCTCCAGGTGCGACGGGTTCGCGGTCAGCGAGACCTGAATGTCGTTGTCGCCGAACATCTGCAGGTACACGCCGGTGGCGCCCAGGTGGTACTTGACGTCGCCGGAGCCGTGCGCCTGCGACGGGTTGAGGTTGCCCTCGAACTCGGAAAAGATCTGCGAATACGGCTTGCCGACGATGTTGGCCAGCACGTTGAGCCGGCCGCGGTGCGGCATCCCGATGACCACCTCGTCGAGGCCGTGCTCGGCGCACTGGTCGATGGCCGCGTCCATCATCGGGATCACGCTCTCCGCGCCTTCCAGCGAAAACCGTTTCTGCCCAACGTATTTGGTCTGCAGGAAGGTCTCGAAGGCCTCGGCGGCGTTGAGCTTGCTCAGGATGAACTTCTGTTCGGCCACGGTGGGTTTGACGTGCTTGGTTTCGACCCGCTCCTGCAGCCACTGTTGCTGTTCGGGCTCGAGGATGTGGGTGTACTCCACCCCGATGTGGCGGCAGTAGGCGTCGCGCAGCAGGCCAAGCACGTCGCGCAGCTTCTTGTACTCGCAGCCGGCGAAGCCATTGACCTTGAACACCCGGTCGAGGTCCCACAGCGTCAGGCCGTGGTTGAGGATTTCGAGGTCGGGGTGGCTGCGGAACCGGGTGCTGTCCAGGCGCAGCGGGTCGATGTCGGCCATCAGGTGCCCGCGGTTGCGGTAGGCCGCGATCAACTCCATCACCCGGGCGTTCTTGTCGACGATCGAGTCCGGGTTGTCGGTGCTCCAGCGCACCGGCAGGTACGGGTTGCCCAGCTCGCGGAAGATCTCGTCCCAGAAGCCGTCCGAGAGCAGCATCTCATGAATGGTCCGCAGGAAGTCACCGGACTCGGCGCCCTGGATGATGCGGTGGTCGTAGGTGGACGTCAGGGTGATCAGCTTGCCGATGCCCAGCTCGGCGATGCGCTCCTCGCTGGCCCCCTGGAACTCGGCCGGGTACTCCATGGCGCCGACGCCGATGATGGCGCCCTGGCCGGCCATCAGCCGGGGCACCGAGTGCACGGTGCCGATGGTGCCCGGGTTGGTCAGCGAAATCGTCACGCCCGCAAAGTCTTCCGCGGTCAGCTTGCCGTCGCGGGCGCGGCGCACGATGTCCTCGTAGGCGGTGACGAACTGCGCGAACCGCAGCTCCTCGCAGCGCTTGATGCCTGCCACCACCAGGGACCGCTTGCCGTCTTTGCCCTGCAGGTCGATGGCCAGGCCGAGGTTGGTGTGCGCGGGCGTGACCGCGGTCGGCTTGCCGTCGACCTCGGCGTAGTGCCGGTTCATGTTCGGGAACTGCTTGATCGCCTGCACCAACGCGTAGCCCAGCAGGTGGGTGAACGAGATCTTGCCGCCGCGGGTGCGCTTGAGCTGGTTGTTGATGACGATCCGGTTGTCGATCAGCAGCTTGGCCGGGATGGCCCGCACGCTCGTCGCCGTCGGCACGTCCAGCGACGCGGACATGTTCTTGACGACGGCGGCGGCCGCGCCGCGCAGCACCTGCATCTCGTCGCCCTCGGCCGGCGGGGGAGCGGCCGGCTTGGCCGGTGCCGCGGGGGCGGCCGGCGCCGGGGCGGCCGGGGAGCCGTTGCCTGCGGTGGGCGCCGGCTTCGTTTCGGCCGGCTTCGTCTCGGTCGGCTTCGTTTCGGCCGGCTTGGCGGCCGGGGCGGGGGCGGCGTGCCCGTCGGGCGGGGC